>CAZZHL010000082.1:0-6906 GCA_964653945.1 uncultured Pirellulales bacterium | reverse complement strand
GATGAGTAAATGAGTGGATGAGTAAATGAGTGGATGAGTAAATGAGTGGATGAGTGGATGAGTTGGTGCGGAGAAGATTTCATCGGGATTTTTGGCCTGCAGAGATTATAAAGAAATTAGCCACGAAAAGGCACGAAAAAGAAACGAATTTTTGTCATTCCTGCCCGGCCTCTGCTTTCAAGTTTAAATTGCCGCTATTAAATTCAACAAGTTTCTTCCAGTCGATACCTCCATCTTTGTTGCAGAAGTCCTCCAAGAATTCTTTAGTGAAAGAGTTTATGATTTTCCCTTTCAGTTTTATAAAATTATCATTGTGTTGTTTGGCTTTGTAACCTAATGGCTCGATGATGTCTGTATAAAGATTTTCATTATCGCTTATAAAACACCAAAAACTCTGACCGACAATTTTTAATGCCCCCCGTACATAAGAAGTTCGCGTCTTGCCATAGCAGATGCCTAGAACAGGTTCGACATCTAATGTATGTTTCGACTGTTTTAGCACTTTTACAGCTCTCTTAAAATCCTGTTCTTGTTTATCTTGTTGCGCATTATTGCCCCAATTGGGCCCAGACTTTATCGAAACTAAATATAATTTGCCGTTATTCTCAAATTCTAAATCCATCCCCGCTGTAGAAGATTTCCGACCATTGCAGGTTTTACCAGCTATAAATACAGCTAACTCCTCCAGAAAATCACCAAAGATTTTTTCTTCGGAGGAGGATAAATAAGCATCCAAAAGCATATGAATTAAATCATTCGCCTCAACAATGTTTTTGGCTTTGAAGAGATATGGATTTTTCTTTTTCAACAATTTCTTAAGAGGTATCTCTTCCAAAACTTTGAGTTTGTTCTGATGGAATGTCGTGATGTTATCATTAACAAAACCCCTCACCTCTTTAAGATTCAGCTCTTGCATCTATTACTCCTTGTCATAGTTTTTGCAGACATTCCTTTGTTAATTTACAGTATTCGGCATTAGTGTCTATTCCTATATAGACTCGTCCCATCTGTTTAGCTGCCAATGCGGTAGTACCAGAACCTACAAATGGGTCTAAAACAACATCATTTTTTTTGGTAAAAAGCTTTATAAACCATTCAGGCAAGCCTAAAGGAAAAGCAGCGCTATGATTTTTGTTATTGCATTCAGTCGCTAAGTGTAAAACATTGGAAGGATATGCCTTCTCTCGCCCAATCCAGTTGGAAATATTTTTGCCAAACCCACTTTTAACTTTAGATTCATCTCGCCGTCGGTCAGTTTCGCTTAAATTTTTAAGGCGCGTTTTGGCCCAATCGCCCATTGGAACCATAACTTCCTTTTGATACATATAAAACTTCTTTTGTTTGTTGAACTGCAAGCATCTCTCCCAAGCATCACGAAATCTATTCGGCCACTTGCCGGGATAGCAGTTTTTTTTGTGCCATACAAACTCCTCTGTCCAAAGCCAACCTTGCTTTCTCATTTCCAAGATAAGCTCTATGGTGTAAGTGTGCCTCTCTCCTTTAATTACTTTTTCTTTTATGTTTAGTACAAAAGTTCCTGTTGGTTTTAAAACTCTTAAAAACTGTTCTGACTTAAGTAGAAACCATTCCACATATTTGTCGGGAGGTATTCCACCGTAGGTGTGTTTGCGGCTTTCTACATATGGTGGCGAAGTAACAATTAAATCGACACAATTTTCTGGAAATCTTGCTAGCACTTTCTCACAGTCGCCGCATATTATTAAATTTGCTGGAATGTCTTTGTTCATGAAAATATTGCTTCGGGTTCAGAATTAATCTTCCGTACAATTCTAAGGCCAACACTCTTCACCGATTCATTTTACCCGGAAATTCAAAACACGCAACCCTCAAAATCCCGAAAGCAAACCCCCTAAGTCATTGGTCTACAAGTGCTTGTAAAAAAATCCGTTGTAAGTATCGGCGGGGGATAGATTTACAAAATATTTTCAATCAAATACGCAGGTAGTTGCGCGCAAAAATCGGAAAAAACGAAAAAATTTTTATTCATTTCAAAATAAGCACTTACGTAAAATCACTCCTTTAAAAATCGGCCAAATTTCAATCAAATACGCAGGCGGGTTTAGTTTTGAGTTCTAAGTCTTGAGTTTTGAGTTAGTTAAATCCCCGCCTGCGCATGGACAATCCTTCGACTACTTAGTAAATGCGCTCAAGACAAAGTTTTTTTATTTTTGTTAGATTTTTATTGAACAATTGGGTTGAGTTTGGCATAATGTTAACCGTGTACCCTACGCGGTACACGGCAGCGGAGACCCGCACGTAGTCGTATCAGCAGATACAAGCCATAAAGAAGTTCATTGTTCGTAGTTCGTAGTTAAATATAACCCACGCAATAACCCCCGACTACAACCCGCCACACAGATGACGGGTAAACCCCTTGCATTGCAAGGGGCTAAAAAACTACGCAATGACAATGTTGCGTCGCCGTCCGCCTTCGCCGAGGCTTCGGCGGATAAATACCGGCGACGGCTAAACAAGCCCGCTAAATATGGATTCCGCATCAAGTGCGGAATGACAACAACTTTCCTTCGACTTGGTTCGACATTGCTCGCCACAGGTCGCTCAGGACAAGTTTCGTGTGAGGGTAAGATTGGTGGTGCGAGAGATTTGGGTCAGAATTATCCTGCCGGAGTGCGTCTACCGGCTGAGAATATGGCTATTATTGTTTTATCGCCGCCTGAAGTACGGATACGCATTTCGAAAAATACCTCTTACGCAGGATAAATACGCAATCGTCGACCCTGAAAGACATGAGGAGCTTAGCAAATATAATTGGTTCGCGATACGGAGCGAAAGGGGATACTACGCGCTGCGGATGACAAAGGCAAAAAGAGGCAGCGGAGTAAAACAAAACGCCGTGAGGATGCATAGGGTAATACTGAAGCCGCCGAAAGACAGAATTATCGACCATATAAACCATAACGGCTTAGATAACCGCATGGCGAACCTGCGACTTGCCACGATGCAGCAGAATATGTGGAACAAACGAAAGCAAAGGGGCAATTACAGCTCACAATATAAAGGTGTTAACTGGTCAAAGAACGAGAATAAGTGGGTGTCGAGGATAACCTGCAACGGCAAGACGATATCTCTCGGTTATTTTGACGATGAAAAAGAAGCAGCGAAGGCGTACGATGCGAAGGCAAAAGAACTGTTCGGAGAATATGCAGCACCAAATCTACCCTCGTAACCACGAGGGTAGATTAAATTCGAAATACTAAGCACGAAATCCTAAACAAATTCAAATGACCTAAATGCAAATGTTCAAAACAAGCCCCCACCACCACAGGGGCGGGGGCTAAACGTGGATGTGTTTGTTGTTATATTGACAAAAATAGGCGGGCGGATACAATAGGGCTGTTTGAGCCGTTGCACTTTTTCGGTGAGAGTAGCTCAGCTGGTTAGAGCACCGGATTGTGGATCCGGGGGTCGCGGGTTCAAATCCCGTCTCTCACCCTTTTTTTGGTAACTGGTTATTGGTTACTGGTGAGTGGTAACTATTTAACCAACTTAGGTACTGCGATTAGCTTCCTTTTAGTTCGCTTACGGGATATTCCTTAATTTTGAAGCGGCTTGAAAGATTTTCTCAAATTAAGGACTTGGGTAGTCCGGGTAATCATACCAAGTGGAGGTACCGCCTACAACCTGGTCTGTGTAGAACAGGACGTTTGTATTGGTTTGGCTTGCTCCGTTCTGCACATCAAAATAAAAGCTGCTTGCGGTGAATCCATTGCCCGGCGGATTCGACAGACCGAAGATCGAGCCGTCGTAGCTTCCGCCTTCACTGCTGCCGGTAAACTTGTCGCCCCCGGCGGTGTCAACGGTGAACTGGTTGTTCACCGGCTCGCCAATTAGAGAGCCGTAACTATCGCGCTGCTCAAAGAGATTTTCAGCAGTGCCGGTTACAGAATCAGCAGTGCCTTCGAACGTCTGGCCAAGACCCAAAGCCCAGGTGTCGGTAGTAGAGTTTGCACCGCCTTCACCATAGAGGTACATCCCGCTTATTATCTGGTCCGTCGGTGAAATATCCAGCAGGCCGACATTCGTCGCGGAAACGCCCTGGGTGGTAGTAAAGGTAGAGCTTGTACCATCGACGTTCCGAACGCCCTGAACCTGAAATGTCGAGGACATATTAACCTGAGAGCCGTAAAAGCCGCCGTAAGTAGAAGTCCATCCGGTTTTAGTATTTATACTGCTCTCTATCAAACCGTAGGTATAGCCCGAACCGTTGACGGCACACCCAGCAGTTGCGGTGGTTGCATTGCCGCCAGTGTTGTCGGTCAGAGTTGCAATAATCGAGAAATCCGGATTCGCCGCCACATCAAAGTAAACGGTTACATCAGCCGACATAACAATGACGGGCAGGCCGGCTATAATCAATGCAACAACAGCGATAGTCTTTAAAGCCGCTTTCATAATCACCCAATTTTTTGAAGCCCATTAAAGTGCAGATATAGAAAGGCCCTGTAGAGCCAGCTGGACTAACCTCGCCAGCTCTACGCTCCTTCTCCAAGCACTTATTTTCACTGAACTAAAAATCAGCTCAGATTAGTTGCCTCTCAGGCCAAAGTCGCCCCAGCCCCAGGTGCCGGCATAATTAACGTTGAGGTCATACGTGGCACTACTAGGTGCGCCATCGCCCGGAATGGTCCACTCGCTGCCGGTAATAGAACCAACAGTAATACCATTATCAGC
This sequence comes from uncultured Pirellulales bacterium, assembly GCA_964653945.1. GTDB lineage: Bacteria > Planctomycetota > Phycisphaerae > Sedimentisphaerales > Anaerobacaceae > CAZBWE01. The sequence continues at coordinate 2,193 of CAZZHL010000082.1, read as the reverse complement.
CCATGCACTCAGGTGGAACTGCCCAACGCCTGAACCATTGAAGGTTCCACAGTTGCCCAGCCAGGCCAAACCATCACCGCATACGGGCAGGCTTGCCATGTTATATGTGCTGCCTTGTGCTGTTTCGCCCATGCACCTTATCTGGCTCGTTGTCGGACCAGCACCCCAGGCCTGAACCATAGCACCATTATTATCAGAGTCAGTGACCATGTGCTCGATATAGTGATTTCCTGTTGCTTCGAAGTTCTTGTTATTTGTGGTCCAGCCGTATGTTAAGCCCCAGCCATACTGAGCATTGACCATACTATCGAAGTTGGTTCTGCTGCCGAACATCATCTCAGCGGTGCCGTCTGTTTCTACATAGCTATAGGTTTGCTGACCTGGAGGGCCACCTGTTGCACTGGTTAACCTGTCAACCTGAAAGCTCATAAAAGCATCAGGAACACCAGTTCCACTGCCGGCAAGGGTGGCCTTTACAAAGGCAGTTGCTGTGTCCACGCCATAACCATATGGATTGTCAGCCAAGTTTTGGCCGTGGAATTCGCCACTGTGCGCGGCCCCAAATGCGTCGAATTGCGCCGTCATATCATCGCTGGCGGCAAAATCGATATCGAGGGAGCCGCCGCCGCTCCACCACACGTCAGTAGTGGTTGGTTGAGCCATCGCCTCGAGGGTGAATAACATCACTATGGCAATCGTAATAAAAGCTCTTTTACTCATTTCTAAACGCCCTTTCTGCCCCCCAAGGTTTTTAGATTCAAAAGTTACTTAAAAACAATCAATCGTTCCCCCCCATACTATAAAAATTCATCTTGTCCCTGAAAATCTCCTTTTAATCCATAGGCACATCCTCCTCTACTAACTACTATAGGTTATATTTCTTCACTTATCGGTTCATCTCCATCTGCCGGCTCATCTACATTTGCCAGCTTGTTCTCGTTTATCTGCTCATCTTCGTCGTCAGGCTCATCTACTACCTGCTCGTCTATCTGCTCATTCACTACCTCTTCGGTTTCCATCTCATCGCTGTCTGTCAGATTACTTCCGACCATTTGTTGCTCATCACTTGCAGATTCATCCGCTAACTGCTCGGCTTGCTGAGCATCTACTTCCCGGCTTTCCTGCTGCTTATCTTCTTCGATGTACTCTATTTTACTTATCGAACTCATCAATTCATCACTCTCACAATCCGGGGCTGCTTCGCTTATGTCAGAAAGCCCGATTTTCTCAGCGAGGTCTTTTGCAAGGTATTGAATCCTTCCTGCCCTGTAATGCAATCTTTTCGTGAGGTAATCCGGCTTGGTCTCCATAAGTTTTTCAAATGCCTTGTAGAACAAGAAGTCCACAAGCTCAACCTGAACCTGCTGCTTAATTATTTCTCTGGCAGTGGTGTATTCAACGTTCAGGTATTCTTCAACGCCACTAAATGAGATAATTCTGAAGCCCTCAGCTCCCACCTGCTGCGCAGTAACCCTGTTCTGGCCCATTACTGCAACAACAAGCTCACCGGTATAAGGGTCAGTTATCTCAAGACTGCCAGAGACGCTGGTCTGCACAACCTTTCCAGAAATTCCCACACCTGCAAAAACAATACCTCCGGCAGAACTTTCCTCGCCAATAGTCACCTCAGTTAAGGAGCCGGTTATAAAAAATTCCGGAGGAATATTGTTACCCCAGATTTGTTTTTGTATTACATCCGGCGGCAATGCTGTTAATTTTGTTAAAATATTCCCCTCACCCGTAACCTCAATAAGCAATTTTCTAATCTCGTTCCAGTCATAAGGGTCTCTTAAAGCAGCTCTAAGAGCCTTGGACCTTTGAGCACTCCATAAGAAGTACTTGCGAGTTGCCATACCTAAAACCGTACTCTGGTCTATTTGTCCGGCAGCGGCTCTTTCGAAAACTCCACTTTCATTAGTTATCTTGCCACCAATAGCTACGTACCACGGCCAAACGAAATTCACCTTTTGCTCTCTGCCCTGCTCGGTTTTGCCTTTGAACACATACTCCGGAACCGGAATCTCATCTATGCAGGCGCTCTGCGTAGCCGGCTCAACCAAGGTTAAAGCAGGCTTGCCCGAAACCATTTGACTTGTGGCACAACCAACTACCGACAAAGAAAGCAAGACCAGCGTGCCAGTTAGTATTAAAAAGCTCAGTACTTTTTTCATTATTTAACCCCCTAATTGTTAT
>CAZZHL010000081.1:0-8972 GCA_964653945.1 uncultured Pirellulales bacterium | reverse complement strand
ATGGGCCTTTTTCAAAAGAACTTAAGCTTGCTGAATCAAAGTTAATCAACAACAATCTCCTGCAAGAAGAACGTCTTGGCAAAATGTTTGAAGTTAAAGTCGGTCCTGCTTTCGAAAAGTCTCGGGAGAGATACAAATATTTACTAGATAAATACTCTGATGTAATTGAAAAAACTGCAGATTTGTTTATGCGCGTCAACACAACGCAAGCAGAAACACTTGCCACAGTGATATTCACCTGCACCGAACTCAAAAAGAGCAAGAGAAGTTCAATATCAGAGACGGACGTGCTAGACGCCGTATTGCAATGGAAACAGCGCAGGAGACCAAAATTGGATCGAGCAACAGTCGCTTCAACTATACGTAATCTTGGGATGCTGCAATGGCTTGAAGTTATACCTGATGAAAAGTTGCCTGTTTCTGAAGAAAATGAGATATTCGTTTGAAACCACGTTTAGTTGCCACTACTTAATCTGACAGACACCCTTTGCGCTCTCTTTGGCTAAAAAATCTGTGTGAATCCGTGGTTAATTATTTTTTTGCAACTTTGTGTCTTGGAGTCTTCGTGGCAGATTTTTTCCCGAGTATTTCATCCGCCCCCTCGATTGTTTTAGGCGGCCAGTTTCCTTCCGACTGCAATTGTTTCAGGTGGTCTAATTCTTTGATGCTGATGATGGTCCTGCACCTTGGGTATTTGCTGCAGCCGAGGAACGGCCCTTTTTTGCTCTGCCTGATTAGAAGCTCGCCGTCTTTGCACTTATAGCACTTAATCCCGCTCGGCTCGGGCGGCGGTTTCGGCGGCAGGACGTTGCCTTCTTTATCTATATTGAGAATTGTTTTGCAATCCGGATATCCGCTGCATCCGAGGAATGGGCCGAACCGGCCGAGTTTCTCGACCATCGGCTTGCCGCATTTCGGGCATTTATGCTCGCTCACCTTTTGCTCGGTCATTTTGCCTTCCTCGTCGCAGGGATTGGTAAATGCACAATCCGGATAGCCGGAGCAGCCGAGAAATCTGCCGTTTTTACCGACCCTGTAAAGAAGCTGCTGGCCGCACTTCGGGCATTTATATTCGCTGGGTTCTGCCTTGGTGCGTTCCATCTCATTTTGTGCAGTCTCGAGGTTTTGCTTGAACGGCCCGTAAAAATCTTTTAAGACCCCGAGCCAGTCGAGATGCTGCTCTTCGATTTTGTCTAACTGCTCTTCCATATAGCTGGTAAAGGCAATATCCATTATTTTAGGAAAAAACTCGTTGAGCTTGTCGGTAACTACTTCACCGAGATTGGTGGCGAAAAACTTTTTCTCTTTTTGCTCGACGTATCTTCGTCCCTGGATGGTGCTTATAATTGTGGCATAGGTGCTTGGTCTGCCGATACCTTCTTTTTCGAGGGTTTTTACGAGTGATGCCTCGGTGTACCGTGCCGGCGGTTTGGTAAAGTGCTGCTCGGATTTGATATCGACAGCAGATAAGGCCTGGCCGACCTTCATCGACGGCAGCTGCTGTTCATTCGATGTGATCGGCCAGATTCTTGTAAAGCCGTCAAAGACCAATACCTTGCCGGTGGATTTATACAGGCATTTTCCGGCGGACGTCTCTGCTGTGATATTCAGGTTCGTTACATCCCATTTGGCCTGTTTCATCTGGCAGGCAACAAAGCGCCTCCAGATGAGGTCGTAGAGCTTGAACTGCTCATTGCTAAGAAATGACTTTATATCGTCCGGCGTAAGGTCAGTATCGGTTGGCCGAATAGCTTCGTGGGCCTGCTGGGCGGTTTTCCTTGAGGCGTAGATATTAACTTCTTTCGGCAGATAGTCGGGGCCGATGTGATTGCTGATATAATTTCGGACACTTGTAATGGCTTCGGGGGACAGATGAGTGCTGTCCGTTCTCATATAGGTAATAAGGCCTAAAGAGCCCATTGAGCCTAAGTCGATGCCCTCATACAATTGTTGAGCTACTATCATGGTCCTTTTCGCGGAGAAGCCCAGCCGATTTGCAGCGGTCTGCTGCAGTGTGGAGGTTATAAGAGGAGCCGGCGGCTTGGAAACGGATTCCCTGGTTTGTATATCGGCGACATTAAACGCTGCATCTTTTAATGCGTTGAATAGCTGCTCGGCTTGCTCTTTGCTGGACGCCTCGAACTTTTCATCATTTACCTTTGCAAGCTGCGCCTTAAAGGCATTGTGCTCGGCAAGCCATTTATTCTGTTCCACGACTGTGGGCGGATTATCGCTTTCGGATTTCGGCGTAATAAATTCGAGCCATTGCTGCTGGTGGTTGTTTTGCAGGTCCGTGGTAAAAACAGCGGGGATTAGCCAGTACTCTTTTTCTTTGAAGTTCCGGATTTCCCTCTCTCTCTCGACAATCATCTTGGTGGCTACTGACTGCACTCGGCCGGCAGACAGGCCGCGGGCGATTTTTTTCCATAAAAGAGGACTTATCTGATAGCCCACAATCCTGTCGAGAATTCGCCTTGCCTGCTGAGCTAATACCTTATCCATATCGATTCTGCCCGGCTTGGCAAAAGCCTCTTTTATGGCAGATTTGGTTATTGCGTTGAAAATTACTCGGTAGGTCTTTTCCTCCGGCACGCCGAGAAGCTGAGCTAAGTGCCAGGCAATCGCCTCGCCTTCCCGGTCTAAATCAGTGGCCAGGTAGAGTTTATCGCATTTTTTTGCTGCTGCCTTGAGGGATGTCACGGTGCGTTTTTTGCCGGACATTATTTGATAGGTCGGCTGGAAATCGTTTTCGATGTCAACACCGAATTTTTTTTGCGGCAGGTCCCGAATGTGCCCCATTGATGATTCTACTTCGAAGCCCGTTCCGAGATATTTGTTGATTGTTTTGGCCTTGGCGGGCGATTCGACCACTACCAGAGATTTTTTATTTGAACTCATTTATCCACTAATCGGCGATTTTCACGATAAAATTTAGAGGACTTGGTCAGGCCTTACGGCGAAATGGATAAATATTAGCGTTGACAATCTTGCCATTATAGTTATCTGCGTACATAATCCATGCTAATGTTAGTTGCTTCAGATTACTCAGACAAATAGCACGTTTACCCTGCTCTCTGGCTGCTCTTAATGCTGGCATCAATATCGCCATTAATATCGAAATGACGGCAATTACGACCAAAAGCTCTATTAGCGTGAAACCCCTGTGTTTATTAATAATGATGTTTTTATGGTGTAACAGAATTTATGAATTATTTATTATTTATTATACCAAAATTCTGCTTTTTGTTCAAGTTGCCCAAGAGCTGACTTAACTGATTACCCCTAAAAATGGCTTAGGATGGTTGCTGATAAAAGATTGCATCGTTAAAAATTACGCTTGATTAGCTGTGCTCCTCTGTGGCGTTGTTTATAAGGGCCGCTGGAGGAAATATTTTGGCTCTGACATGGTGAGAAATTCGTTTTTTCTTCGTCAAATTTCCTCAGGAACAGGGCTGGGCTCGTATCCAAGCTTGCCCCAGACAGCTTTCTGCACCTTGTGCAAATCTACATTGCCCGGCTGTTCAGGATGATGGTCATCCCAGGTAGTTTCTGCAGTACGCTTGTCGAGCCATTTCCAGTATTCACCGTGTCCATCTGCGAAAGAGAAGGTAGTCCCTCTGCTGTGTAGCTTCGGCGGGGCGTCAAACCATGCTTCCACTGAATATAAAACGCCCCAAGTTCCTGTACTCGGCGGGCTTTCATCAAGAAAGACCATTCTACTACTCGCCCTGCGAATCTGATTTCTATTTGTGATTTTCAGCTCTGGAGTATATTCATCCCAGCCACACCAGCCATTCATCTCATCGGCTATGGCGTACGTCAGCCCGTATTTCTTCGGCGCATTTGGGCACCTGTAAACTTTTATGTGTTTACAATATGGCCACAGCTGTCCTTTTAGAATGGCTTTATGCCAGTTCGAAATAGTACTGTCTAAGCCGTCATCGGGCCAGTGCACCCACCAGGTATCCACAGACGGGTTGCCTGCGTAACTTACATCACTGTTTACGAGCTTACCATCGTAGTCATCTGCGTACAAAATCCATCCCATTGTCAGCTGTTTCAGATTATTCAGACAAAAAGCACGTTTACCCTGCTCTCTGGCTGATCTTAGTGCAGGCATTAATACCGCCATTAATATCGAAATGACGGCAATTACGACCAAAAGCTCTATTAGGGTGAAACCCCTGTGCTTACTCATAATGATGTTTTTATGGTGTTAACTGATTTTATGCATTACTTATTATATATTATACCAAAAATCGGCCTTTTGTTCAAGTTACTTAAGAGCTGATTTAACTGATTATCCCTAAAAATGGCTTAATAATGGGGGTTGCTGATACAAATTTGCATCTATAAAAATTACGCTTAGGAAACCGTATTTCAGAAGCCGGATTTCTATCTTTTACCCTTACTTTATAAGAGCTGCTCAAGGAAATGTTTTAGTTCTCGGATTGCGTTGCCACGGTGGGAGATTGCATTTTTTTCTTCGCGGGTTAGCTGGGCGACGGTTTTATTTAAGTGCGGCACAAAGAAAATCGGGTCGTAGCCAAAGCCGTTTTTCCCGATTTCTCTATCTGTTATAACACCCTCCAGTATACCCTCGGTCTCGGCTAGGATCTTGTCGGGTTTTGCTAAACATAAACAGCAGACAAATCTGGCTGTTCTTTCCCTCGACTTTGCTCGGGATGGTGAGCTTGTTGAACCATTTTCCTTTGGTACACCTTTGAGGAGCTTCAGCACCTTGGCCATGTTCTTATGGTCGAGTAGTGTCCTATCTTTATCTTTAGCACCGGAGAATCGCGCAGATTTAACGCCGGGGTCTCCATCGAGCGCATCAATTACAAGGCCTGAGTCATCGGCGATTGTCCATAGGCCGGTTGCTTTGGCATAGCCGGTTGCCTTTTTGCGGGCATTTTCAGCAAAGGTTTTACCATCTTCCTTAATCTCGGGGATATTCGGGAAATCCGATAAACTGACCCATTCGATCTGGCCTCCCAGCATTTGTCTTATCTCTGCCAACTTCCCCGGATTTGTACTGGCTACAAGAATTTTCACGCCTTTTGTTCTTTCGAGAAATCTTTTTTGATTTTAAGATACTCTGTTTTGATGGTGTTGTAATCCCATTCGTAGTTTAGTCTAACAACTGCTATAATGTTGAAAGCCATGGTGAGGCAATAAATCTTCAGCACAACAGGATCCTCATCTGTGTCGCTTACGACAATATTAGATTCGGCATCTTGCTTTACGAGTCGCGTTAACAGCAGGAAATCTGGATGAATCCCCCAATTACAAATATTGTAAAGAAGTGGGTACAAATCCCTCTTGTAAGGTTCTGGCAAATCACTAAGGGAGTTATAAAAGTTCCCAATCGGTTCGTACGGAATTTGACCTATCTTTTGTTCCAATTCTCCCAGTTCCTTTTTGAAGCCATTTACCTCTTCACCCGAACATACATTACTTTCAATCATTCTTTGAACGTACTTTTTTCGCTCTAAGAAACCTCTTTTCAGCCACCTCTTAATTCTGACCTCGCGTGATTCCTTTTGCGGATTATCTGTGTAAAGACACCAAATAAGTCTAAAGGCGAGTTCTGCCAATACACGCAGCAAAGCCATAGCGGGAAGCTTATGTCCTTTATTCAAAAGCGAAAGAACAGCAAAGCAATAATTATGCGCCACTGCTGTCACGCTACTACAAAGAAAATCGACGGGATTAGCTGTATGTATCTCTTTAAAAGCTACTTCAGTCTCACTAAACCACTTGTCTATAGCGTTGTCGACACAACCGTTCATTTCGTTATGATTTCAATATATCAGGCGATATTATTTTCTTCGCACTATAGTATTTTACCTTCCTGCTATCTTGGATGCTTATTTTAGAGCCGAACTGAAGTTTTCGTGGGTCAATTTTTTTGTCGAATTTGATAGGGTCTTTAAAAATATAAGGCAACTTTTTTATTTCTTCTTTCCAGTCGATTTCGTCTTCCCTGTTCTGTGCGAGTTCGAAATTAAACTTATCAAAGAAGCTTTTGTCTTTTAAGCCGAGTTTTTCTTTTATGACAGATATATAATTGGAGTTTATCTCGTATCCTATCGAATTTCTTTCAAGGTTCTTTGCTGCCAGTGTGGTTGTTCCACTGCCTAAGAACGGGTCAAGTATAGTATCATTAACAAAGCTGAACATTTTGATAAGACGACGAGGAATGTCTTCCGGGAACATAGCCAGATGCCCATTTTGTTTTTCGCCGGTGATATTCCAGTGGCCGGTGAAATATTGATTCCATTCGTCAATGGTAAGCTTTGATTTTTCCTTAATGCTTTTTGGTACGCTCCTGCTGGCACCGGATTTTTTGAAAATCAAAATGAATTCATAGTCAATCTTGATAATGCCATTTCGCGGATATGGAAACGAGCCCATTATTGTTGCACCGCCGGTAGTGTTGCAGGTGGTAACCTTCTGCCAGATAATTGCACCCATATAATCAAAACCGAGGATTTCACAAAACTTTATGATTTCAGTTCTTATGGGAATAACCTTGTATCTGCCATAGTAAACGGAGCGAGCAAACTGGTCGCCAATATTTATACACAAACGACAGCCGTCTTCGAGGGCCCTGTAACATTCATTCCATACAAGATTAAGATTATTTATATAATCCTCATAAGTATCGTCAAAGCCTATCTGGCTGCCGTTGCCGTAGTCCTTTAGCTGCCAGTAAGGTGGAGATGTAATAACAAGTTGAACAGACTTATCAGCCAGTTCGGTCATTTTTCTCGAATCACCGATTATGACTCTATGGTTTGTCATTTTTCAGCTCATTAGTTTTTTTAGTAAAGCCCGCTGGAAGTGGAGGCGGTTTTCGGACTGGTCGAAGATAATCGAATTAGGCGACTCGGCAACTTCGTCAGTGAATTCCAGGCCACGATGACCAGGCAAACAGTGCATAATCTTAGCATTGGGCGCCAACTTGACTAACTCGGCATTTACCTGAAAATCAGCAAAATCGGCACACCGCTTTTGCTTTTCCTGCTCCTGACCCATGCTTATCCATGTATCGGTATAAATAATGTCAGCGCCATCGACAGCGGCCTTGGGGTCGTTGGTTTGGGTGACGCTGCCGGCTGATATCTGGTTTGCCTTATCGATTGTTTCGGCGTCAAGCTCGTAGCCAGCCGGCGTCGCAACGGCCATTTTCATACCCAGCTTGCCACAAGCAAATGTCAGCGAACGGGCCACGTTATTGCCGTCACCGACATACGCGACTTTGACGCCCTCCAATCGGCCAAGATGCTCGTTAATGGTAAAGGCATCGGCCATCGCCTGACAGGGATGCGACCAGTCCGTAAGTGCGTTTATTACCGGTACGGTTGCAAATTCAGCTACCTCAGTAACAGTTTTGTGTTCGAATGTTCGCGCCATTATGCCGTCAACATATCGGCTGAGCACCCTTGCCATATCTTTGACCGGCTCACGCTTGCCGATGCCGCCGATATCTTCGGGCTTGACGTAGATGGCACTGCCGCCAAGGTCTGTCATAGCAACATGGAAACTGATTCGCGTTCGCAGACTCGGCTTTTCGAAAAGCATAGCAAGTACCTTGCCGGTAAGGCATAAATCGTTGCCGCCGAGACGATATAGACTCTTTAGTCCGGCACTTAGCCGAAGCAGCTCTTTAAGCTGCTCTGTGGAACAATCATATATAGAGAGAAAATTTTTCATTTTTTTACTTTTAGCCACCAAGACACCAAGACACTAAGCAAAACCATATTTGTTTTTCACTATTAATCTCTTTGTGGCTTTGCCCGTCCTCCGTAGAAGTTCTACTTCGGAGGGTGAATGTCTTCGTGGCTATTGCCTTTCAGTCAAAACTTTATCAAGGATATCGATGGCCTGGTCGAGCTGGCTTTTATTTACAATCATCGGCGGCATAAACCGCAGAACAGTACCCTGAGTGCAGTTTATGCGCAAGCCATTTTCCAGGCATTTGTCAACTATTTCTTTGCCCGAACTATTTAATTGCACCCCTATCATCAAGCCGATACCGCGGATGCTGTCTATAATGTGATGTTTTTGTTTTAGCTGCTGTAGCTTATCCATAGTGTATTTGCCAAGCCGCTCTGCGTTTTCCAAAAGATTCTCTTCTTCTATAGCTTCAATAACCGCAATACCAGCAGCGCACACCAGCGCATTTCCGCCGAACGTCGAAGCGTGTTTGCCGGGGACAAGCGAAGCCGCGACCTCTTCTTTGGCCATCATGGCCCCTATCGCAACGCCACCGCCGAGTGCCTTTGCCATTGTAATAATATCCGGCTCAACGTCGAAATGCTGGTAGCCGAACCACTTGCCAGTCCTTCCAATACCCGTTTGAACTTCGTCGAAAATCACAAGCGCTCCGTTTTCATCGCAGAGCCGACGTATCGCCTGCAAATATTCTTTCGTGGCCAGGTTGATTCCGCCCTCACCCTGAATCGGCTCGACCATCACCGCCGCAACCTCATCGCTAAAAGTCGCTTCCAGTGCCTTGACATCGTTAAATGGCACATAGCTAAAGCCCGGCAATAGTGGCAATAAGCCCTCGTGATGTTTCGGCTGGGCTGTTGCAGTCATCGTTGCGAAGGTGCGGCCATGGAAGCCACCCTTGGCTGTAATAAATTTATATTTGCCTTCTGATGTATGCAGACGTGCCAGTTTCAGCGCTGCTTCGTTGGCCTCTGCGCCGCTGTTGCAGAAAAAGCACTTGCCGCCGAACGCCCGTTCGCTTAATAGTTTTGCCAACTTGCCCTGCGGCTCAGAGTAGAAGGTATTATCAATGTGCAAAAGCTCTCCCGCCTGCTTTCGTATCGCCTCGGTAACTTTCGGATGGCAGTGCCCTATCGCACTGACGGCCCAGCCGGGAAACATATCCAAAATTTTATTACCGTCCGCGTCAAAACAGTAGCAGCCCTCGCCTTTAACAATCACACGCGGCAGAC
>CAZZHL010000080.1:0-8987 GCA_964653945.1 uncultured Pirellulales bacterium | reverse complement strand
AACTAGGATTAGGAATGTTGATTTTTTCTTTTTATGCAGAGTAATTCCAAGTCGCCGTCCGTGGAGATTTAGGGTCCGCGTCAAGACTAGACCACCAGGAATAATCATCCAGCATGTCATGCCAGCCAACACCATCCGCATTGATAATAAATTTGATTGAACACCAGTGGGTTCCCGAAGCAGCACGTGTCCACTCATTAGCTAACCGCGTAATGTCTATCGAAAAGGTGTTGTTGTTGAAGAATTCATCAACCAGGCCCTCATTATTAAGGTCGATGGCAATGGATGTATTCCATCCGAGCGGATTAATAACCTTTAGACTGTTGCTGTCTAATGTAACGCCAATCGTATCGTTGTAATCTACTATACAAGTAGGGTCGGCCTCCCAAATGTACCATCCATCCATATCGCCTTCCCAGTTGCCTATCACGACTTGGCCATAACTGGTGGTTACCATAGCCAGAACTAAAATAACAGAAATTAAAGAAATCAATTTTTTACACATAGTAGTTCTCCTAATACTGTTTCTAAATAAACTGTTTTTTTTAACTTTTATCTTTTATTCACCTTTTTATACTTAACCGGTATCTGCGGTTGTTCACACTTATCAACCTCACTACCGGAGTATAAAAAGAATACTCTTAGCGTTAAACTCTTGTTCACTTTTTCAAAGGCCTTGCCGTCGAAGACCGCACTATCAGGTCCTTAGGCAGCTTCACACACTCAGGAGAATAATCAGCAGGTGATTGCAGATGCTCAAGCAGCATCTTTGCAGCTACTCGACCCATTTGCCTCGAGGACACATAAATGGTTGTAAGCGGCGGAGTAACAATATTGCACATATACTCATCGTTAAAGCAAATCAGGCTGACCTGTTTCGGAATCTGAATGTCAAGCGTATGAGCGCCATGAATGATTTTCACTGCCTCTATGTGGTCGTATGCAAGAATAGCCGTCGCCTGGTTTTTCAATACCGCCGAAGCCAGAAACGCAGGTGCCGAGCGAAAGACTTTATCATGGCCGTCAATCGACTCGAGCTCATGTCTATCTAATTCAGAAAGATAGGTATTATGACGGTCCTCGATACTTCGATGTTTCCTGTGCTCGGATGTCGGCCCGGCGTAAGCAATGCGCCGGTGCCCGAGGTCCATAAGATGGGCCAGCGCCCGTCGGGTACCCTGGATATCGTCCGGAATCACGGCAGAACCGTTGGGACCGCTCACGCCGTTAACGACCACATACGCAAGTCCGATTCGCTCCATGTGCTCGATGGTCTGTGGAGAACATTCCTGCAAGACGATTGCACCGTCAATCCTCCATGTAGGTAATTCCAAGTCTGTTTTCTCCAGATTAGGCACGGTGATACACACGTCATAGTCATGGCCATGCAACGACCTGACACAGGCATCGATGATTACATGGTACAGATTACCCGGCCAGGCAAAAAGTGCATTGCAGCCGAGGATGCCAACCACCTTGGTCTGCTGCTGGGCAAGATTCTTCGCTGAAAGATTAGGAAGGTATCCTAATTCGTCAGCCACATCGATAATATGTTGACGGACTTCCTGTCTGACGGAAAAGCCATGCTTGTAATTACCATTTAGCACCCGGCTAACGGTAGCTTTGCTCACACCGCAATGAGAGGCAATCTCCTTGACTGTAGGTACACCATTGCTCTTCGGTTCACCCATATACGTGACCTCAGTTAAGTTAGATAAACTTAACAGCTTGCCGCGTTTAAGATTAAGTAAACGCTTACTTAATAGATTATCATTACCAGCCGTCCGAGTCAACATTTTTTTGTCATTTTTTCTTCTTTGCCCGGAAAAATCTAAAAAACGAACCTAAAATTTATAGTTGGATACAAGTTTTTTTAGGACCACCTCGATTTTTGGCCTATAAAACAAGATTTTATCATGTTTTTTGAACTGAGGACAAAAAACGGCCTGTTTCTGGGCTAAAAACCGTGTTTAACCTTGATTGACCGCATAAATTCGGTTAAAATGTAAGCAGGTCGGTAAGCGTTTACTGTTACAAGGCCGGGGCTGGACAAATTAGCCAGCTTAACATGCCTATAATCTCATGAGGGGCTTTGGGGATGTGGGTTTGCACAGATGTGATATGATGAAAATTAACAAATTGAGAAAGCTTCGTTGAGGAAGTTGAAATGTCCGGAAAGCCCTTTTACGCGTATTTATTTTGTATCTTAATCCTGTCATTGGGAACGTCCTACGGTGATACGAATGTTCTGACCAATCCCGGCTTTGAAAGTGGTATAACCGGCTGGTCTGACCGAAGCTGCTTAATCGAGGCAGTGACCTCACCCGTGCACAGCGGCTCACAGAGCGGACGGGCATACAATAGAGCCTATCCCTGGCAGGGAATTCAGCAGAACGTGCTGAATAAAATGGTGATTGGCCAAACCTACCAGATATCCGGATGGGTAAGAATTGATGGCGCTACAAGCGCTACTGTTATTGTATCTTTTGAGCAGCAGGATGGCAGCGGTACGCATTATTATAACGTAGATAGTGTCACTGCCAATAATAGTAGCTGGGTTCAGCTTTCAAGCGAATTCACACCGGATGTAACCGGCACATTGACGGTGCTGGACATTTACTTTGAAGGGCCTCCTGCAGACGTAGATATCTACGTTGATGACGTGTCCGTAGTGCTCATAGGTAGCGGAGATTGGGAAGCTGAGGCAAACCAGAGAATCGAGCAAATCCGCAAGGGAGATTTCCGAATAACCGCCGTCGCTCCTAATAACCCTAACCTGACTATCCCGGATGTCAACGTCCAAGTCATCCAGACGAGACACCGTTTCGCCTTCGGTGCGTGTCTTGCTTATTCGCCTTTGTCCAGCAACAACAGCTATAGGAATTTCTTCCTCGACCATTTCGAGTGGGCGGTGTGTGAAAACGAGATGAAATGGGGTTCCAACGAGCCGAACCGAGACGTCGAGACCTACAGCCAAGCGGACTATATAGCCAACTGGTGCGCCGATAACGATATCATTTTGCGGGGGCACTGCGTCCTTTGGGAACAAAACAACTCCCAGATGCCAAGCTGGGTACCGGGTCTGGACTGCTATGCGTATGATGAAGAAAATCCGAGTGAAATGCAGGAGGAAATTGATGAGCGTATTAACAGCATAGTCGATCTTTACAAAGGCCAAATAGCCTCATGGGATGTCGACAACGAAATGCTGTCCGACAATACTTTTGGTTGTCTTGGCGAGGCGGGACGAGCCCATATGTTCGAACTGGCCAACCAGATAGACCCCAACTGCGGAATGTACATGAATGAATATTCCGGCAATTCATTCACCACGAACTATGATGGTGACGCATATGCAAGTCGCGCCAATGGTCTTATCGCCCTGGGAGCGCCGGTTGAAGGCCTTGGCATTCAGGCCCATCTTAATTCACCCTTTCAACCTGAGAATTACTATAACAATCTCCTCCAGGAACTCGCTGTGGTGGGTCTGCCTATCATAGCTACCGAATTTGATACCAGCGCGTCCACCGAAACTCAACGGGCCGACGATCTTGAGAATTTCTACCGCATATGCTTTAGCCATGCCAACGTAGAAGGCATAATAATGTGGGGGTTCTGGGAAAACTCAGCCTGGCGTTGGGGGGGAATTGTAAATAGCGACTGGACTTTGAACGAAGCTGGCGATAGATACGAAGCGCTGATGGACGAATGGACGACAAATGATTCAGAAATAACTGACAGCAATGGAAACGCAGATTTCAGGGGATTTTACGGAACATACACTGTCACGCTTACGCCCCCTGGAGTAGAACCTACTGTTGTAACGATCGACGTCACCCCTGACGACCCCAACGAATTCACTATAGAACTGGCCGGACTTCCTACTCCCGCCAACTGCCAGCAAGTACAAGATTTAGGCCTTAAGCTGCCGGCTGATTTGGACGGCAACTGCTATATCGATTACACGGACCTGTTCGTTCTGGCAGACCAGTGGCTCTCAGCCGACCCCGTGGCAATTCCACCTTACTATTCGCCCGATATATACGCCGATGGCCAAATCGACATGCGTGACTTATGCCGATTAGCGGATTTTTGGCTGCAATGTAACGACCCAGAGGACCCCAACTGCACGTCAAACTGGTAGAATATTACCGCAAAAGAAAACCATTAGTTACTTTAGAGCTCAGAAATCGTTTGCTAATAAATACTGCCCAGATTATACTTATGCCTAAAATAATAGCTGTAAATAAGAAATTCGACATCTAACGTTCGGAGTAAGAGATTAAATGAACAAGATAAAAAACCCGATTTTGCCGGGCTTCAATCCGGACCCTTCCATAGTCCGCGTCGATGACGACTATTACATCGCAACCAGCACCTTCGAGTGGTTCCCGGGCGTGCAAATCCATCATTCAAAAGACCTCGTCCACTGGCGATTGCTGACACATCCGCTTACCCGTGTCAGCCAGCTCGATTTAAGGGGCAATATATCATCCGGTGGTGTATGGGCTCCGTGTTTGAGCTACTGCGATGGTTTGTTTTATCTGATTTACTCAAATGTCAGGTCATACAAAGGAGTTTTTAAGGATGTTCATAATTACCTGGTGACGGCGGAGAATATCGAAGGGCCATGGTCGGAGCCCACATTTCTTAATTCGAGCGGGTTTGACCCTTCCCTGTTCCACGATGCAGATGGAAAGAAATGGCTGGTAAATATGCTGTGGGACCATCGCAAAGCAAAATTAATTGATGCATCCAGCTCGGATGACGGGGCTAACGAAGATGAACATGCATCCATAAGAGGATGCTTCGCCGGCATAATAATCCAGGAGTATTGTCCTGAAAGCAAGCAGCTTGTTGGCCCGGTAAGAAACATATTTCAAGGAACAGAAATCGGCCTTGTTGAAGGCCCTCATATTTACAAGAGAAGCGGTTATTACTATCTTCTGACTGCAGAAGGCGGAACATTCTATAAACATGCAGTAACAATGGCCAGGTCCAAAAATCTTTTTGGTCCATATGAGGCCGACCCTTCTAATCCAATATTAACTTCAGCAGCAAAGCCGGAGCTTGAATTACAAAAAGCAGGACATGCGAGTCTGGTTGAAACACAAAATGGTGACTGGTATATGGTTCATCTTTGCGGTCGACCACTCAAATTTGATACTGAGCCCAAGCTGCGATGTATGCTCGGAAGAGAAACTGCTATCCAGAAATGCTACTGGACGGACGACGGATGGCTGAGAGTCGAAGGAGGTAATGCTCCATCGCTTTATTGCGAAGCACCGGATTTGCCGGAGCATGAATTTGAGCCAGAACCTGTTCGAGATGACTTTGATTGCGATGAGCTTGGTGTCCATTTCAGTACCCTGCGCGTCCCGGCAGAGACAAGCTGGCTGAGCTTGAAGGAACGACCGGGCTATCTGCGCCTGAAGGCAAGAGAATCGCTCGCCTCGCTGCACGAGCAGAGTCTGGTTGCGCGAAGGCTTTCGTCATTAAAATGTCAAGTAACAACATACGTCGAATTTGAGCCGGAGAGCTTTCAGCAGATGGCCGGCCTGATATGCTTTTATGACGTTGAAGACTACTTCTATCTGCGAATAAGTCTCGATGAAAAGCTCGGAAAGCACTTGTGCATAGTGACCTGCGACAACAATTCTTATAATGAGCTAACCGAACACGAAGCTCAGCTGGATAACCAGTCCGGCCGTTCTACGCCCGCCATAGCGGGCTCCGCGACGGCGGGATGTTTCTTAAGAGCGAATCTTGACAACGGCGTCCTGCAGTTTTCATACAGTCTCGATGAGAAGGACTGGAAAAAGATAGGCCCATCACTTGACGCAACTCGGCTTAGTGATGAGTACTGCAAAGACGGCTGTTTTACCGGCACATTCGTGGGTGTTTGCTGTCAGGATATTTCCGGAAAACGCAAACATGCAGACTTTGATTTCTTCGAGTATAAAGAACTGTAACAATCAAAAAAATCACCCTTTCTTTGTACTACTCTGCGAGGTAATCGCTACGTAGCAATAGTGTTCTTCGTGTGATATTTCCTGCAATCGATACTTAATTCCTTGACTTTGTATCCTATAATCCGGGCTGTGGAACCCAAGTCTCGGGCTGTAGCGGCAAGATTGCCGTTGCACCGCTTAAGTGCATCGACAATTACATCACGTTCAAACAAGGCGACTCTCTCTTTCAGGGAACCCGTTCCAATGGTGTCTGATGCATCTGAGGTTTGCAGCGTTGGCGGTAAATGATGAGCGTGTATTACGCTGTCACTACTCAACAGCACGGCTCTCTCAATGCAATTCTCGAGTTCTCGTACGTTACCAGGCCAGTGATACGCTACCATCATATTGATTGCCGGTGTGCTGATTCGTCTGACATCTCTACCCATTTTCTTGGAGTATTGCTCAACAAAGTGGTCAGCTAATAGGAGTATATCATCTTTGCGTTCACGCAAAGGTGGCAAAAAGATAGGAAATACGTTTACTCGGTAGTAGAGGTCCTGTCGAAATATCTTTTGCTCAACAGCAATTTCCAGGTCTCGATTGGTGGCAGTGATAATTCTGGCGTCTGTTTTTAATGTGCGATTACTGCCTACACGCTCGAACTGGCGTTCCTGGAGAACTCTGAGAATCTTAACTTGAGTGGCTGCGGGGAAATCACCTATCTCATCGAGAAACAACGTTCCTCCATCGGCTTCTTCGAGTCGGCCCTTGCGGCTTTGGATGGCGCCGGTGAAAGCCCCTTTTTCATGGCCGAACAGTTCGCTTTCCAGAAGATTTTCATTTAAGGCGGCACAGTTGACCTTGATAAAAGGTCCTTTTGCCCTTTGGCTGGAATAATGAATTGCGTGGGCAACTAATTCCTTTCCCGTACCGGATTCACCACGAATGAGGACCGTTGTATCACTGCCGGCAACCTGGTGGATTTGCCTGTATACATCGCGCATGGCATTCGAGTTGCCGATGATATTTTCCGGCCGATACTTGTCTTCCAGCTCGTGGCGTAACCACAGATTCTCATTCTCAAGTTCCTGCCGACGTAAAGCTTCCTCCCTTCTGGCTCTCACATCATTTGCAATCATGCTCGCCACAATGCTTAGCATCCGCATGTCTTCCTCAAGGGATATGTCCTTATCATATACGCGGTCAATTGAAATTGCTCCGATTACTTCCTGACCAATCGAAATAGGGACACAAATAAAGCTTATCTCTTCTTTAGTTTCGCTCCATCGTTCGAATCGGTTAAGGAACAAAGGTTCTTCCGATACCTTTGGAACAATCATGGCCTTGCCGGTCTGCATTACTTTACCCGTTACTCCTTCTCCCATTTGATAACGGACCGTGCGGCTTTGTTCTTCGGGTAGTTTGTGTGCAACCTCAATTCTGATTTCATTACCATCCGGCGACAGAAGTGTTATAGTGCCCCTGTTCAAACCAAGCTCGTTTTCAAGAATGTCCAAAACTTCAGACAGGGCCTGTTTTCGTTTGGTATCAGCAGCTAATAAGCGGCTGATTTTATATAGGATATCCAGTTCGCGCACATGGCGGGTTGCCTGTGTTACTGGATTCTGCAAATTGACTTTATTATTGGCCATAACCATTTACTCCTTTGGTTTGAAACACAATTAAATATACGACATTATTATGAAGTAGTTAAATAAATATTACAAATATGTAGTATAAATTAAGCTTAGAACCAAAAATACGTTATAAGCACTTTAATATAAAGTGGTTATGGTTTGGGGCGGCCAAGCTTGTATTCCTTGTCTTTTGCTGCAAATTTGTAACTTTTATTTTTGGATGCGACATAATTGTCGCAATTGGTTTGAGTTGCATGTTTGGCTTCTAAAACTTATCTCCTTCTAAAACAAGCACTTATGGCATTTTTTGGATAAAAACCTATGCTGGCACGCTTATTGCATATTAACAAATGAGAATTCATAAAGCTGTATATTGGTTTTGAATATGATGATAGATAAACGAAAGAAATTGGTAGTAATAGCAATGCCTGACGTGAGTGAGACAAAGATTAAACTTTTAATCGTTAGTTTTGGCCTGTTAGCGTTTGGAGATTGCAACGTATTTGCTGAAGGCAAAATAGATTTCGAGCTTAGGGCGGATTACTTTGGCAAATACATCTGGCGAGGCCAAAATATTAGTGATGACCCGGTTTTCCAGCCGTCTATCAGTGCCGGTTATGCCGGATTGACTGCTTCAATTTGGGGCAATATTGAGCTGACCAACATTAATGATAACAGCGGCGATTTCTCCGAAATCGATTATTCGCTGGACTACTCGGCTGCGTTGCCCGGTATGTAAGGCGTGGGGTATTCAGCAGGTTTGGTATATTATGATTTCCCTGGAACTGCAACGGACGATACTACCGAAGTTTACTGGGGGCTTAACTTCAATTTACCGGCTAATCCGTCAATAACCGTATATCACGATGTAGATGAAGCTGAGGGCACATATATCTCATTGGCAGTGGCGCACAGTGTAGAAAAGGTCGTGGAATTTGTTCCTGATGTTCCGGTAGGAATGGAGGTTGGTGCCAGCTTGGGGTGGGGCAGTGGTCCTTACAACAAGTACTACTGGGGAACAGACGGGAGCAAGATAAATGACCTTATGCTCTCAGCTTCTTTCCCGATGGAAATTGCGGGCTGGACGGTGGCTCCGAGTTTGAACTATGTCACGCTGCTTAGTGACGACATACGTGATACCGATGCGTATGGAACTGATAGTGATTTTTTCTTTGCCGGTGTTAGTTTTTCGAAGAAATTTTAACTGTGAGGCAAGAAATGAAAGATTGCAGAATGAAAAGTTTACCAGTCAGAACTGTATTACTATTAGTAGTGATGTTTTCAATACCTGTCTTTGCAGAATCAGGCAGTGAATACAACATAGCTGATTTGAAACAGGGCCTTGATACGGTATGGGTATTGCTTGCGGCATTTCTGGTCTTTTTCATGCAGGCAG
>CAZZHL010000079.1:0-9048 GCA_964653945.1 uncultured Pirellulales bacterium | reverse complement strand
TGATTTTGATTCCGATAATTAGTATAATTGTTGATAATAAAAAGCGGTATTTATCCGTTTCTCAATTATCCCGTGTAATTCCGTGTCTAAGGAGAACAAAAAATGCGATTCGGTAATGTTTTTAAGAAGAATCTGTTATTGTTTGCGGTAGTTACCGTTATTTTCTCTATCTGTATCGGCCAATCGGCTTTAGCCGAATCGGGTAAGATTGTCGGCTGGGGAGAACAGGTCGTCGGTGTTG
Source organism: uncultured Pirellulales bacterium (assembly GCA_964653945.1). GTDB lineage: Bacteria > Planctomycetota > Phycisphaerae > Sedimentisphaerales > Anaerobacaceae > CAZBWE01. The sequence goes on along the minus strand of CAZZHL010000079.1, from coordinate 8,807 downwards.
ACCTGACAGAAGGTTTTGTAAAAGTCGCTGCAGGAGGGGCCCACTCGCTTGGCCTGAAAGAAGATGGCTCGGTCGTCGCCTGGGGATACAACTACGATGGCCAGTGCAATATCCCTCCTCCCAATAGCTCTTTTTTAGCCATCGCCGCAGGATTTGAACACAGTCTTGGCCTGAAGGAAGATGGCTCAGTCGTCGCCTGGGGATACAACTACTATGGCCAGTGCGATATACCTGAGCCCAATAGCGGCTTTATCGCCATCTCTGCAGGAGGGCTCCACTCGCTTGGCATAAAGGTAGATGGCTCGGTCGTCGCCTGGGGAAGTAACGGCTCTGGCCAGTGTGATATACCTGAGCCAAATACGCACTTTTCAGCCGTCGCTGCAGGCGGATACCACTCGCTTGGCCTGAAGGTAGATGGCTCGGTCGTCGCCTGGGGAGACAACTACGATGGCCAGTGCGATATACCTGAGCCGAATAGCGGCTTTATCGCCATCGACGCAGGAGGGATCCACTCGCTTGGCCTGAAAGAAGATGGCTCGGTCGTCGCCTGGGGAAACAACCAGGTTAACCAGTGCGATATCCCTTCGCCCAATAGCTCTTTTTTAGCCATCTCCGCAGGCGGCTACCACTCACTTGGCCTGAAGGAAGATAATTCAGTCATCGCCTGGGGAATGAACGACTATGGCCAGTGCAATGTCCCTCCCGGTACCAACTTTATCGCCATCTCCGCAGGATTTGAACATAGTCTTGGCTTGAAAGAAGTTGGCTTGAAGGTCGTCGCCTGGGGAGACAACTACTATGGCCAGTGCGATGTCCCTCCCGTTTACGGTTTTATCGCCATCGCCGCAGGATTTGAACACAGTCTTGGCCTGTATGAAGATGGCTGGGTCTTCGCATGGGGAAACAACGACGATGGCCAGTGCAATGTCCCTTCGCCTAATAGCGACTTTATCGCCATCGCCGCAGGAGGGGCCCACTCACTCGGCCTAAAAGTAGATGGCTCTATCGTTGCCTGGGGAGACAACTCCGATGGCCAGTGCGATATACCTGAGCCCAATAGCGGCTTTGTCGCCATCTCTGCAGGAGGGGGCCACTCACTTGGCCTAAAAGCAGATGGCTCTATCGTGGCCTGGGGAAACAACTTCGATGGCCAGTGCGATATCCCTGCGCCCAATAGCGATTTTTTAGCCATCTCTGCAGGAGGGGCCCACTCGCTGGCCTTAAAAGAAGATGGCTCTATCATCGCCTGGGGATGGAACGATTTTGGCCAGTGCAATGTGCCTTCGCCTAATAATGACTTTATCGCCATCTCCGCAGGCGGATTGCATAGTCTTGCCATCAGGTATGTATGCCAGTATGCACTTACAGGTGATTTAAATGAAGATTGCAAGGTCGATTTTTATGACTTTGCGATGATGGCGATGAACTGGCTAATTGATTGCCGTTTGGACCCGAACGACCCGGCCTGCATACCAAAATAATTGACGATTGACGATTTTCGACTGTCGATTTTACAGGTTACTAAATACGAGGGGTGATGGACGAGGGACGAGATGCTGGATACGTGCCCTCGTAGTTCGTGAATAGCAAGGCATATCGCAAGCATCTGCTATCAAGCATCAAATTTCCCCAAAAAAATCCTTGATTTTGATTCCGATAATTAGTATAATTGTTGATAATAAAAAGCGGTATTTATCTGTGTCTCAATTAGTCCGTGTCTGAGGAGGACAAAATGAAAATCCGCATTTATTGCTTTATAGCGTTCTTAGCACTTCTGAATCTATCCTCCGCACCCCCCGCCTATGCCGGCTCAATCCTCGGCTGGGGAGAGCAGGTCGTAGATGCTGCTGAACTCGACCAGAAAAACCACATAGCCATTAGTGCAGGAAAGTTTCATTCGCTTGCGTTAAAAACCAATGGCAGCATTGTCGGCTGGGGTAGCAATACGGGTGATCTCACAGATTGGTATGGTCTGGCGACTCCGCCTGATGGAAATAATTATATCGCTATTAGCGCAGGAGAGTATCATTCTCTTGCGTTAAAATCTGACGGCAGTATTGTCGGCTGGGGCTTCAACAGTTCTGGTCAGGCGACACCACCTGCTGGAAATGATTTTATTGCCATAGCAGCAGGAGCGATGCATTCTCTCGCCTTAAAATCTGATGGGACTATTGTCGGCTGGGACGACAATTATTATGGTCAGGCGACGCCGCCTGGCGGGAGTGATTATACCGCCATTAGCGCAGGAGGGTATCATTCGCTTGCGTTAAAATCTGATGGCAGTATTGTCGGCTGGGGTTACAATTGGTTCGGTCAGGCGACACCGCCTGCCGGGAATGATTTTATCGCAATTAGCGCAGGATACTTGCATTCGCTTGCGCTGAAATCTGATGGCAGTATTGTCGGTTGGGGTCTCAATGGTGAAGGTCGGGCGACACCACCTGACGGAAATGATTTTATCGCTACTAGCGCAGGAGGATCGCATTCTCTTGCGTTAAAATCCGATGGCAGTATTGTCGGCTGGGGCTGGAACTATTATGGTCAGGCGACACCGCCTAATGGAAATGACTGCAACGCCATTAGCGCAGGAGGAGACCATTCGCTTGCACTAAAATCCGATGGCAGCATTATCGGCTGGGGCGACAATGCTTGGGATAAGGCAACACCACCCGACGGAAATGATTATATCGCCATTAGCGCAGGAAAAGACCATTCGCTTGCGTTAAAATCCGACGGCAGTATTGTCGGCTGGGGCAAAAAGCATGCGCCGCCTGACGGAAATGATTTTATCGCCATTAGCGCAGGAGGAGACCATTCGCTTGCATTAAAATCTGATGGTAGTATCGTCGGCTGGGACAGAAATGATTATGGTCAGGCAACACCGCCTGACGGAAATGATTACATCGCTATAGCTGCAGGAGGGCTGCATTCGATTGCGTTAAAATCTGATGGCAGTATTGTCGGCTGGGGCCGCAATGATCTTGGTCAGGCAACACCGCCCGATGGAAACGATTACATAGCCATTAGCGCAGGAGGGTGGCATTGCCTTGCGTTAAAATCTGATGGCAGTATCGTTGGCTGGGGACACAACTTTTACGGTCAGGCAACGCCGCCTGCCGGGAATGAATTTATCGCCATTAGCGCAGGAGACTTTTACTCTCTTGCGTTAAAATCTGACGGCAGTATTGTCGGCTGGGGTGCCGGAACGGAGGTTTCGGGGGAATTGCCAGATTATGGTCAGGCAATATCACCTGCCGGAAATAATTTTATCGCCATTAGCGCAGGAGGGGAACATTCGCTTGCTATAAAGTATGTATGCCATTATGAACTTTCCGGCGATTTAAATGACGATTGCAAGGTTGACTTTTTTGACTTCGCCCTAATGGCAGAGAACTGGCTTATTGACTGCGACCTGACACCGGAAAACCCGGCCTGTGTGCCAAAATAATTGACGATTTACGATAGAACATTCAGGCCCTTTTTAATGGCGTACTGGCGAACCGATTCGATTTCCTCAGGCGTTGGTCGGCGGTTTATTTTGGGATAGGAGGAGGCCTTGTAGCATGGGCGGTACTGGTCCATTATATTAATTGTCGTTTTCGGGCTAATCTGGCCGGCTAAAAAATCTATAACCTCAAAACTTCCTGCCAAATTCTCCGGCAAAACTAAATGTCTCACCAAAAGCCCTCTCTTCGCAAGCCCATCTTCCACCTGCAAATCGCCGACCTGGCGATGCATCTCTTTTACCGCAGCAAAATTTACCTGCGGATAATCCGGCGCAGAGGAAAGCTCTTTCGCAACCTCACTATCTGCATATTTCATATCAGGCATATAAATATCAATGTAGCCCTCAAGTAATTCAAGTGTTTCTACCGAATCATATCCGCCGGTGTTGTAAACGGTCGGCAGTATCAGGCCCTTCTTACGAGCCAGCTCAATCGCTGCTACAATAGCCGGGATAACGTGGGTGGGCGTAACGAAATTAATATTGCTACAGCCGTAATTTTGCAGGTCGAGCATAGATTGCGATAACTGCTCAATCGTAACCTGACGGCCGTGGCGAAGATGGCTGATATCGAAATTCTGGCAAAAGATACAGCCGAGGTTACAGCCGGCAAAAAAAATTGTCCCTGACCCACCCGTCGAGGCTCGGCCTCGCCGAGGCAGGCCCGCACCGACCAGCACGGATTCCTCGCCGAAATGAGTTCCAACAGAGCTGACGACGGGCAGAGCGGCAATGCCGCAAAAACCAATTTGCCCCTTACTTCGGCTGACTTCGCACTTGCGCGGACAGAGTACGCAGGGATTGGTCATCTGCCACAGCTTCTGCACGGGTTCGCTGAAAGAACTTAGATTTGGTGATGGGGTCACCATAAAAACACAATAAATTGAAACAATTTACTCAAACGTTGCCGTTCCGGCAACAGCTAAACTGCCCTGCTAAATAAAAGACTGCTTCGCTCGAAATGACGTGAATGATTCAGCCAAGAAGCTCTGGTATTACCATCCATTCGAGTTGCCATTGATTCTCGTCGGAACGGTTCAGGCAAATAATGCCTGCTTGCTTGAAGGTGACTGTATTAGCTGATTCAGAGCCGGCGAAAAGTAACGATGTTAGTTTATTCAAAAAAGGCATGTGCCCCACAACCATTACATCCTCTTTGCTCAAAAGAAGTTCATCCTTTAATGCGGCAACATCATCATTCGGACTAAGGCCGTCACGGGCGGTGTGCTCTTTATTTATCTTGATAACTTCAGCCAGGACCTCGGCGGTCTGCTCAGCTCGTTTCTTTCCACTGTGCCACAAATAATCAACACATAAATTCAGAGGCGCAATAAATTCGGCAACTTTCCGTATGTCTCGCAGGCCTTCCTCAGTCAATTGCCTTTGTGGGTCCAATTCCTGCGAAGCCGCCTTTGCGTGTTGGATAAGATATAGCTTCATTTTTTATCCGCCAAACGTACGGCGGATTTACCTCCCTTAGGCAGAGTTAATAGAGGATTATTATAACAAAACCAGCGTATTTAACAATTCTTCATCATGCAGAGGCGGTTTGTAAATCAGCTTTTAATGTTGAAAAAAAGCCGGATTTTAGCTATAATATCTTCAGCTAACCCAGGTAAAAATAATGTCAAAAAAGGTAAAATTTACGGAACAGGCAGCAGAACTTGCGCATCTTATAAATGTGCAGCAAAATCCCGATAGGAACCGCGAAAATCAGACGCAAAAGCAGGATTTGCTTGCTTCCCGACTTAGCTCCGGCGACCGTACAGCCGCAGAGGAACTTGTTGATTTATACTACCAGCAGATATATTTATATATGAGACGGCTTGGTCATAATCACCAAGAGAGCGAGGACTTGACGCAGGAAAGTTTTCTACAGGCGTGGCACCATATAGGCCAATTGCACGACGGAAAAGCGCTAAAAAGCTGGCTGTATCGAATTGCAGGAAATGCTTCAAGGCTTTACTTGCGAAGGAACAAGGACAAAAAGGCAATAAGCATCGAAGGATTTGATGTGCCGGCCAGCAGCAGGAATGATTGCAACAAAGCTGAGGATAACGAGCAACTGGAGAGATTAGAGAGCTCCATTGCACGGCTGCCTATAAAAATGAAGCAGGCGGTCGTTTTACATTATTTGCAGAAGCTAACTATTGTTGAAGCAGCTGAAGCAGCAGGTGTACGGAAAGGTACTTTCAAAAGCAGACTAAACAGAGCGTTAGAAGTTTTAAGAAAGGACTTTATCTGACAATGACGCTGACCCAGGCTTCGCCTTTCTGGCTACGGCTTAGCGCCTACGCCAGGACGAGCGGCGACACCGGGACGAGCCAAATGAAACAGGACACTACAATGGAAAAAGAAAAGCTGGAAAAATTATTGAATGAATTGCCGGAGCGGATGGTAGAGCCGGTTCGGCCCGGTCTTGCCGAGGACGTGAAACGGCAAATTACACAACAGCTTCACGTGCATAGAATGGGGATGGATACCATCAGAATTATGATTGATTTGCGGATAAGCCGCCTCGCTGCCGCTGCGGTGATAATTATAACGATACTTTTCTGCGCTAATTTTTTTGGTTTTCGAGGCTCTGCAGGCGGTGATATAATTGGGGCAATAAAATATTCTCTGGCTCGCGAAAATATCGGCAGGAACGAGATGCTCACAAACATGACAGTAGCATCCGAGGGACTACTTAAGGAGGGAAAGAAAGTCGTATATTATGGCGACAGCATCGACCCGGAGGACGGATTTGCGTTGCTTATGCACTGGAAACTTCCAAATGGCAAGTATAGAGTAATTTTCAGCGATTGGAGTACTACGACGGTCAGTTCCGATGTGCTCATATTGCTGCAGGCGCAAATGCTCAAGGGGAAAAATCAAAAGTAAACCCGCCCAACGTATGGCGGGTAAATATCATACAACTATTTATCGCCTGCCAAGCTAATAAATAATTGCGATTGCCCGTTCTATCTTCTTGATAACTTCTGTACCATCGGCAGGGTTGGATATATAGTCATCAAATCCTTTATGCAGCAAGGCGGCTGACTCTGAATCGTTTAACTGGTTGGCAATTGCTATAACTTTTATAGTCTGCAGGTCATCATCTGCCCTGAGACTTTTGCAAATCTCTGTCGCATCTATATCTTTGGCGAAAAGATTTACCAACAGAACATGCGGGGCAAATTTCTGTGCGATTGTACCGGTCTCAAAATTGCTCTGAGCTATTTGCACTTCGTAATCGCCCCTGTTCCGCAATATATTAGACAAGTCCGAGACGGCACTATCGTTACTGTCCACAACCAGAACCCGGATTTTGCCGGCCGGCAGTGTATCGGTAGGCATATTATGAGCTTTCATAAACCGCATCAGCTCGCTGACAGGTATTCTACGGTCCTTGCTGCCCGGTATGCGATAACCTTTCAACTGTCCGGTATCAAACCACTTCGAAACAGTTCTTGGAGCAACGTGGCAAATCTTCGCCACATCGCCTGTTGTCAGCACGTCCTTTCCCTTTGCCATCTTCTGAACCCTACCAAAAGCCCGGCTTCGCCTATGGCTACGCCGAGGCGAGTGTGTTTACACCGTAGTTATATTCGGCTTCAAATGAAGGTTGTTTAACATAGAAGTTGCAATTTCCGAACTGAGCAGCCAATAGAGAGCTATCCCTGCAATCCCGCGTCCTATAAACACTTCGGTTAAAAGTCTTGATTTATCGGCTACAAGCCATATAATTTCGTTAGCTGTCCCCCTGTTTTCTTGTTGAAAACAATAAGGGGGATGCTCTTATGGGTTTGTGTACCTTTTGAACAGGAGCTTTTCTTATGCAGATATATTTATCTCGGCCAGATATCACCGAAAAAGAAATTGAAGCGGTCCGTGCGGTACTGCGAAGCCCTAATCTTTCACTCGGACCTAAACTGCCGGAATTTGAGAATGCTTTCTCTGAATACATCGGCATAAAGCGGGCGGTCGCCGTCAACAGTGGAACAAGCGGCCTGTTTTTGTGTATGCTGGCTCTGGGGCTTGGGTCGGGCGATGAGGTTATTACCACGCCGTTCACCTTTATATCTTCTGCAACCGTAATTATGATGGCAGGCGCAAAACCAGTTTTTGTCGATATAGAACCTGAAAGTTTGAATATCGACGCTGCAAAAATAGAATCTAAAATCACTGATAAAACGAAAGCTATTTTGCCGGTTGAGGTTTTCGGCAATCCCGCCGGTATGGATAAAGTCTGCGAAATCGCTGAAAAACACGGTCTTGTCGTAATCGAGGACAGTTGCGAAGCACTTGGCTCGAAATTATTTGGGAAAAAAGTAGGAACGTTCGGCAAGATAAGCGTGTTTGCCTTTTATCCCAATAAGCAGATAACCACCGGCGAAGGCGGAATGATTTTGACCGACGACGATAATTTAGCGGATATGTGCGTGTCACTTCGCAATCAGGGCAGAGGCAAAGGTGATGGTTGGCTAAGCCACGAACGGTTGGGATATAACTTTCGACTAAGCGATATCAATTGTGCGCTCGGAATTGTGCAGCTTTCAAGAATAAAAGAAATCAAGGCCAAACGCAAGCAGGTCGCAAAATGGTATCAGGAAATATTGGCAGCAGATGACCGGCTGACGGTGCCCACTGAGCCGAATGGCTGCGATATTAGCTGGTTTGTCTTTGTGGTTCGGCTCGCTGAGGAATTTACCGGCCGGCAACGAGATAGAATTTTGCAGGATATGAATGCTAAGGGTATTCAGGTGAGCAACTACTTTCCTCCTGTACACTTGCAGCCGTTTATCGCTAAGCAATTTGGCTATAAAAAGGGCGATTTCCCGATAACCGAATCCGTCTGCGAGAGGACCATTGCTTTGCCGTTCTATAATAATTTAACAAAGGATAAGGTGGCGATTGTTTGCAGGACACTAAAAGAAGCATTAGATGAGAACTTGCCAGGTTAGAAAAACGTCCTTCATTCTCCGTAGTAAAAACTACAAAGGATGAATTTTTTCTAACAGGGTTCGCCTCGCGTTTAACAGTGGTTAACGCCCCTCATGATTTCTCCAATACCTCTTTTTGCATAAACAGAAACGACCCTGCAAATTCACTTTTGAAAGGTATTTAATTCCTACATTCAGTATGATATACTCTTGAACATTAGATATTGTACGTGGGGCTTGCCCCGACAATCGCCGCTCAAGGCAACTATAAACAGGAAATACTAGTTAGGATTATCTTATGCCATTCAAAACATTTGGTCTTTCCGACCCGCTGGTGCAGGGTATTCTTGCTGCCGGCTACACCGCTCCCACCGAAG
>CAZZHL010000078.1:0-9085 GCA_964653945.1 uncultured Pirellulales bacterium | reverse complement strand
TGCTGCGATTTTCACCGCAGATAGCAAAGACCGCTATCTTAAAATCCTTCACTAATGAAGCTGCCACATCGTCCTGCGTACTGAGTGGATTAGATGCGCACAGAACAACGTTTGCCCCCCCTGCTTTTAGCGTCCTTGCCAAATTAGCCGTCTCAGCGGTTATATGCAGGCAGGCAGAAACGTTATAACCGGCCAATGGTTTACTTTGTGCAAATCTCTTACGTATCTCCGCCAGAACCGGCATATCGTTATCAGCCCACAAAATTCGCTTTTTGCCTTCCTGCGCCAGCGACAAATCCGCTACATCGTAATTCATCTATCAACCCTTTCAAAAAGATAAAATGAAATAAGCATTATAAGTTAAGAAAGGCAATTTGCAACTCTTAAATTTATAGAAACCCGCCTACCCAAAGCCCGTCCGACGGAAGCCTCTGGAGGGCGGAGCTTGTCCGTCGGGCAGATGCTGCACGTAGTCTGTATTGAGAAAGTCGGCTAAAACCTACATATTAGACCAACGGATGGGCAAGCCAACGGATGGGCAAGCTAACGACGGCCACCTGCCCCCTCTGCACTTCTCCTCAAAAGTTCCTCATAATAATCTAATCTAAATAATCTAATCTAGATTCCGTTCCTGTAGCCCGCCATCTGCTTTCACCCTTTGTGCTGCTGCCCCAATCTCGCAAAGATTCCTTCTGTACTCTTAAGGATTTTTGGATGTCATTATATACGGCCTGTGATTCTCTGCTCCAATTCGCCGTTTTAACAGCCATATGCTCTATATTTACCCCGTCATAACTGTAAAGCATATCATAATAGTCCCTCGCAACAAGTTTCTTGCCGCTGGACCACTCATTCGCCGGTATAACATCAACAAAAACTGCTCCTGTATCATAATCAATTGTCTCGGGTGCTGTAATACCCGACTGTTGCTCTTCAGGTTTCAACTCAACTGCCTCAACTTTACCGATAACTTCTCCTTGTCTGACTGGAAACTTCTCACTGTACCAGTAACCCAATGCATACTTACAGACATCCACAGTAACGGTCTTGGCGGCCTTTTGTATATCGCTCGCGAAGAAATACGACCGACCAGGAATATCTACTATCCCAGTTACATCAGAAAATCCACTCCATAGAACAACATCGTTCTTGCGAGATTTGTCCTGTTCACTGAACTGATTCGTCCCGGCTATCGGATTAAAAACGCCTAACCGAATTCTGTATCGGTAGCTTTTTTTCGGTTCAACTGTATCATCGTAAGCCCAGAACAATAACGGCTCACTCATCTTGGCAAGCTCCGTTCTTGGAGAAATCATAATCGCATTAAGTTCATCATAAACATCCTCTTTCGATGCATCTCTGCCTGCCTTTGTTGAAAGTTCTCCTTCACTCTGACGGAGTCCTTTTTCTGCTGCCGAACTTGTTCTATCAGAGGCTCTTCTTGTGTCCGCCGTGCTTGAAGTTCTATCACTACGGGTTCTTCTTGTGGCTGTTCTGCTGCCTTGTCTTTCCTTAAGCTCTCTCTCACGCTCATCTTTTGCTTTCTCCATAGCTTCACGCCTTGCTTCTATTCCCTTCTGTCTCTGCTGCTCCAGGTACTTATTATGCAGCGTGGGAGGAAACCACTCTTCATTTGCGGAAGCTATCATGTAGGCCTCCGGCTGCAATAGGTTCATTATCACATTCGGATTATCAAATGGAAGCATTCTTACGGTTAGCCCACCCGGCGGCAAGTCACGAGCATCTTCTATAACTTCAAATAACTTTCTGTAAGGGTCAACCCTGGTTCGAGACACATTTTCCCAATCGCTCCAGGTCCCGTTGCTGTTTAGCTCTTGTCTTTGAAGCTGAACCGCTGCAAAAATCGCTCTCGCAAGGCTGGGGTCATACCATTCTTCTTTCTTAACTGCCTTGCCGGCAAAACATTCCTGAAACCTCGCGTATAATCCTGCAACATCATACTTTCCCTCTACAGTTACTAAATCGATATCATTTGGTTCACTATTATCTTTCCTATAAGCATCTTGTTCGTCAACAGCACTGGTTGGTACAAAGGCAACTGCTCTAATGTGTCCAACTGCTACCTCATTGACTTCACCAATGAACGGAAGACTATATTCCCTTGCAAAACCTGCTTCCAGTGAGCTACTACTTGGCATTGGTGGATACAGACTCACGTCAATACTCTTCAAGGGTGAATCGAACAATCCTACAAAACCATTTTGCAGCTTACCTCGTATTCCCTTTCTGACTGGGTCATTTGGTCCTATTGGGCCGTTAAATCGCGGCATATATGGCTCTGGTGCTTTGGGCGGCTCATTCAGCTTCCGCCTTAAAGGTTCAGTTTCCTTACTTATCTCAATATCAATCTTACCGGGGCTAAGCTTCTTGCCGCCATATTCGACCTTGTTGGGGCCGAGTATAACATAGTATAAAAGCAGCCCGATACACACAAACCCAACAACCGCCAATACTATCTTTTCAATATATGCCTCGAAAAAATTGATTATTTTACTCAACATATCTCATATATCCTTTGGCTAGCGTGGAATATTTTATCTCTTTCCTCGGCCCGCTCCTTTTTTCTCTGTTTTCCCCTCTGGCTTCTGTATTTCTTTAATAGACGCCGGTTTAATTTCTTCATAGCCGGCTTTTTTGAATATATATTCGCAAACCAAATCCAGTTCCACCACGGCCTCATCGCCATAACGGAAGAGTTTGTGGGTCTCGTCTTCCCGGTCGATTGAACTAATCTTGCTTTCTAATATTGTTATCTGATTGTGCTTATAAATCTGTTCTTGCTCATTGCCATAAAATCCCGCGAATTTATGCTCCTTGGCGCTACAAAGCTGCTGCATAAATGGCAAAACCTCTTTTGCGCTGACTATAACGACAATACGAAAATGTACAATGTCAATATCATTATTGCAATGTCTTCCCGTGTAAGGATTTATAACAGCCTCTTCAAGTGAAAGAATATAAATAGGCCTATCAGCATTTATCTTTTTGGGCATGCCTTTAACAGATGACGCCTGACCGCCATATGAGCTGACTATCCCACCTACACCCAAGTCGAAATATATACCTATAAGCCGTTTAACCGGCGATGCCAGAACACTGTTCGATCCAGCTTCGCTATTCATAGTACCTATCGTATCGATAACGTCTTCAATAATCCAGTAAGCTAACTGGCAATACCAGCAATCCTCAACCGCCTCTTTTATTCCACTATCATATTTATAATCCAACCAGAATCTGTATCCACTCAAATCCACCTGTCTTGCATAAACAGAAGCAGATTCCGCTCTCTGTCGGCAAATCTCATCTACTATCGTATCTTCAACATCCCCACGCTCCCCATATAGTGTCCCTGATGACCTCGTTAAAAACCCTGTATAGAAATCCGTCGACTGATTTCTATCACCCATACCAGAACGCCCGGATGACTTTTTCAAAGCTTTCTCCAGCTCGGTTTCCGTGGGACAATCACGGCCATTTATACCAGTGACCAGTGCCCTCAACGCATCGCAATATCGCTTGCTAAATTCCAAAAATGTGAATTGGGATTTATCCTGGGGCTCAGGAAACATCTTGTAGCTTAACAGCTCTCTTTGTGTACTTCGCTTTGCTAAAAGGGCTATCTCGTTGACATCCTTTGCGTAATCCAGATGACGTTCTTGCTCCTTTTTCCATTGCTCACTGGAAATGGTCTCTCTTCTCAGGGACTGAATACTTTTGCCTATCGTTGAAACACTTTCACTCTTTATCTGTTTTTTGAGCTTACTGCTCATCAATTGGGTAGGTATTAAAAGAAGCCCACCAACCAGCCCTATAATAATAGGTACCAACAGTGCTGATTTACTCTTAAAAATACTTAGTTTTTGAACAAGAACTTTAAAAATATCCATTTTAGCCTGCCAATCTTGACTGTCGTCAGACAAGTTTATTCCATTATTTACCTTACCCTATCTTTACTCCTTGTGAATTCTCCTGAGTCATCACTCTACTCCCTTTATCATCTCTCATCTTTAAAACTACCTTAATCCTTAAGTCTTTTTCTCCACCTGACCTGTTGAAACTTAGCGATTAAAACGAGAATCGTAAGATGATTAACGTTCAGCAGGTATTGCAGGGGCTTTAAGGGTATCTTTCCAGATAAATTTAGCTTTTATTACAAACCAATGGTCATTGACCTTATAAATCTCTTTGCCGGTATGCTCCTCGAGCATTGGTTTTCCATTAGAGTCCAGCATAGCAACCTTACTGATTGTCTCCTTTGTCAGTGGGTCTATCAAACTCTCTCCGGCCTTTATCCGCTTATCTTCGACACTTGCAACTCCTATCCCATCGGGCATTGCACTATCAACGCTGACCTCATGTATCTCCAGCTTGAAATGCTCAATGTCGGTCCTCTTGTACAGCTCAAACGGACAATTTCCACCAACAACAATTTTATCGAGGTGCAGCAGTCGAGTAATAAATCCCCATTTACTCTGGTCATCTTCCGTCCCAAGAGGCTCCATCAGTTCACGCATGTTTCCATAGGGACTATACCCCGTTATAATTACTAAAAATCCAGGCCTCTCTTGTTCTGCACCTTCGCCTTTCGCACCTTTTTTGGAATACGACTGGCCTAAACTTGGTTTTGCAACACTTTTGACCCTTCTTCCGTGTCGCTGTTCTAACATTCTCAGATAAGCAGCCTCCACAGCTCCTCTGTCTTCACTTTGACGATCCTTCTTATATAAAGATGCTTCGCCAAACTTCGCAGTTTCAATATCACCTGCAAAGTTAACCGACATGCTTGTTATAAATATTTGCTTTCGTTGCTTGCGGTCAATACTCAAGTCCAAGACACTTTTTGCATCACCTTTATTAAAGGCCGCATAGAGTTCTTTCTGTTCGGGATTGTTTTTCTCGTTCGGCAGGACTGATAATATGGTTTGCTGTAATAATGGTACCACGTCACGATGTGCGAAGGGCTCAAACTCCTTTTTTATCATCGCTTCATAACTCGCATCTTTGCGCACTTCGGCATCAAGCTTTTCCCGGGCCTGCCTGGCTTCGTTAATAATGCTGCTGGTTTCTTGTCGAACTCGGTTGTTCCTCGAATAACTGATTTTATCTAAACTGGTTCTCGCAAAGCCCAACAGTGAAACCAGAAGTAGAACAGATGCTGCGCCAATAAAATATTTGCTTTTACTCGCCCAGACCATTGTCCGCGCAATACTGCGGGGAAGCAGATTGCTTTTTATTCTGGCAAGCTCCAGTCCCTGTAAACCAAGGCCATAAACAATACCAAAATCGCAGACATTATCGTGGAATTTCGCCGGCGAAACTCCAGCGCTCATAGTAAGTCTTTTGAATGAATCCGGCATTTCGACCGGTATTTGAAGAGTCTGCTGCAGATATTTCAGTAATCCGCGAAGCTTCGTGCCACCGCCCAGAGCTATAATCTTCACTATCTTGGTGTTGGGATTGGAGCTCGTATAAAAGCCGAGCGAACGCTGTACCTCAGAGACAAAATCTGAGAAAACCTGCCTCATCGCCTGGAACACCTGCCGGGCATACTTACTCACCGGCGCCGTACGCTTCAGCTTTTCCGCCTTTTCAAAATTAAGTTTGAACGCATCTGCTATCGCCTTCGTGAAATTATTACCGCCTATAAGGATACATCTTTGCCAGACTGTTGACTTCGTGCAGACAACCAGGTCTGTATTGTCCGCTCCTATATTAAGAACAACGATAGCTTGGTTGTCGGATTTAACCAAATCAGGTCGGTCGTATAACAAATAGTTATACAAAGCCATTGGTGCCATCTGGACATGCTGAACCTGCAAACTTTCTCTGCTGAAATGTTCCAATACTGAATTTACAACTTCATTCTTTATTGCAAAAATGCCAACCTTGGTTTCAGGACTGTCTGCTTCTGTCATCAATTGCCAGTCCCACTGTACATCGTTGATGTCAAAAGGAATCTGCTGTACTGCCTCGAAACTGACTATTTCAGGAATGCGTTTCTTCTCCACAGGAGGGAGCTTTACAAACCGCGCGAAACTGTTTTGGCTCGGAACAGAAACAATTAAATCATCTTTGCTTAAATTGTGCTTGCTTGCAAGCTTGCGAAAGCTTAGCGCAACCAGCTCATCCCTTTCTGCCGGCTTGACACCTGCTCCCGTAAGAACCTTGCCGTGCTGGATATTTTCGAACCCGATTACCTCAACAACTCCACGCTCAGCTGTTAAGTGTAATGCTTTAAGGGAGTTGTTGCCTATATCTACTGCCCATACGGCTCCGGTTTTCGACGCCATAACAAACCTCCCACTTATCAATTAAACTTGTCTCTACCAAGCTTGTAAATCCATTTAATACAATATAGATTATACCATATTATGAAAACCTTTTCCATAATTACTCTCGGCTGTAAAGTTAACCAATATGAAAGCCAGCAGATTCGCCAAATGCTCGAACAATTCGGGCTTACCCTTGTTGAAAGCACTGAAAACCCCGATATTGTGGTCATCAACACCTGCTGCGTAACCCATACTGCCTCTGCAAAAAGCCGTCAATATGTCCGAAAAGCCCGGAGATTAAATCCTGATGCTAAAATTGTTGTTTCCGGCTGTCTGCCAACCGTACAAACCTGTAGTGAGCTTGTCGAATCTATCGGCGAGCTAAACGGCATAGATAAAAATGATTATGTCATCAGAAATCGCGAAATTACTGCTCTTACGTTAAGCCAGATAGTCAATGGCCAATCCAAAAACCATAACCTTAGCTGTGAAAACAACTTAGCAGCCCAACCTAAACTACCACAATTGACCAGCTTTAAGGGCCATACCAGAGCTTTTCTCAAGGTCCAGGATGGCTGCGATGCTTTTTGCACCTATTGTATTGTACCCAAAACACGCCCTATTGTTCAAAGCAAACCGCTAAACCGCGTACTTGAGGAAGCACAGGCACTTGTTGAAGCCGGACATAGGGAAATTGTCATAACCGGAGTGTTTCTTGGTGCTTACGGCCAGGAAACAGTCAGAAGAAAGAACTGGCCTAACTACCAAAATGGAAAATTAGCTGCTCTGCTCGATAAAATGGCAAAAATTCCAAATCTTCCAAGAATCCGGCTCAGCTCTCTGGAGCCTGCCGACGTTACACCGCGATTACTCGATACTTTCTGTGAACACTCTAAAATTATGCCTCATCTGCACTTATCCATGCAATCCGGCTCAAACGCCATTCTGAAGAAGATGTGCAGACAATACACCGCCGATGAATTTCGAGATAAAATTAAGTCAATCAAATCACGACTCGACAGACCAGCCATAACAACCGATATAATCGTTGGTTTTCCTGGCGAAACTGATGCCGATTTTGAGCAAACTATCGATTTAGCTAAAGAAGTCGGCTTTGCAAAAATGCACATTTTCAGCTTCTCACCGCGTAAAGGCACCCCCGCAGCAACCATGCAGGACAAAGTGCATAACAGAATTATAAAAGAGCGCTCAAAAATTTTGCATGATTTGAATATTGAACTCGGTATGAATTACCGGCAGCAATTTCTCGGCGAAACCGCTACAATCTTAATGGAAAATTCTAATGGTATGTCTTGCGGACGAAGCGAGAGATATTTTATGGTCTATCTCGAGCAATCAGAAAAAATGCCGAAAAAAAATGAACTTCTCAACGTAAAACTCCTCAAAAACACAAAAATCAGAATTATCGCTAAAGCCATTTAACTAAACTTGGAGTTATCGTATCACCGAAGGACAAGAAAAAGGACATTGCTATGTTTAAGAAAATCCTTGCCATATTTTTACTTGTACTCGCAATACTGTTTGTTCTATATATTTGTATCTTTGGGCGTGAAATATTATTAGCCTGGCTTATGCAGCGAGGTATTCTATTTGAAGAAGTTTCGCGCCTTAGCTCCCCTGATGGCAACGTAGATGCGGTGTTGATGTCGCATGATGGTGGTGCTACAACATCACTTTCATATCTATTATACATAGTACCTGCAGGGGAAAAAATGACGAAGCAAGATATGAAAAGCAAAATATATCGCCCGGTTTTCGATGCGGATCATATGGAAGGCCGAAATATCTTCTGGTTACATAATAAAGTCCTAGAAATTCAATATAATAAAGCTCGGATATTTAGCTTTCGTAATCACATAAGACCTTTGAAAGAAGATTATAGTTATGTGGTAGAAATAAGAGAAACTCCTCTGACTGCACCTCCTTCATTAATCGAACAGGATCGAAAGTAAAAAGTAAGAAATATAGAGCAATCCCTATATATTAACCGGCAGAAGATTTGACATTTGAAAAACTATCAGATATAATCACCACCTAATAAATTTTTATGCCTTTATTTTTGGAGTCCGCTTGAAGCGAGACCTCGCCAAAGGCGGGTAAATATGCTGGCAAATGCAACCGTAGCTGACATCTTACGGCCGTGCGAAAAAAGCCGTGCTGTTTTGTATGATATTATTTTGATAATCGGCGGCTCTTTCGTCATTGCCCTCTGCGCCCAGCTCGCAATCGGCTGGCCAGTTCCTATCACAGGCCAGACCTTTGCTGTCTTGATGTTGGGGGCTTTGCTTGGTGCTCGTAGAGGAAGTTTATGTGTACTGACCTACATACTTGAAGGTGCTGTGGGCCTGCTTGTATTCGCACATGCCCAAGGCGGCTTTGCCGTACTAATCAGCCCGACCGGTGGTTATCTGATTGGTTTTGTTGCTGCCGCCTGCATCGTGGGACTGCTGGCTGAGAAGGGCTGGGACCGCAGGGTCGGGACAACTGTCTTGGCGATGCTTCTGGGCAATGTCGTCATTTACGCTTTTGGTCTGCTTTGGCTGTCTTTGCTGATGGGTATAAACAGAACCGTGCTGGCAGTTGGTTTATATCCTTTTATCATTGGCGATATCTTAAAGACGGTTCTTGCTGCTATTCTTTTACCCACCGGCTGGAAATTGATTGGACATTTTGGCTTTGCCGATAAAAGAAATTAAGCAGTTGTTTGTCTATTATTTTTTGGGGAATAGTGTAACGGTAGCACGACTGACTCTGGATCAGTTAGTCAAGGT
>CAZZHL010000077.1:0-9094 GCA_964653945.1 uncultured Pirellulales bacterium | reverse complement strand
TTGATAGGATTAGGCAGAATCGGTATGGCTGTGGCAAAAATGGCCAAGGGCTTCAATATGAAAATAATCGGCTATGACCCAATAGCAGCACCGCCGGATGCGGAAAAAATCGGCGTTGAAATAAGCGACAGCTTAGATAAGATTTTCCAACAAGCCGATTACATTAGCGTCCATGTACCGAGAAATGAGCAGACATTGAATATGATTAGCGCCGAACAAATTAAGATGATGAAACCCACGGTTCGGCTGATTAACTGCGCACGGGGCGGCATTATCAACGAAGACGCACTTTATGACGCACTCGCAGAAAACCGAATTGCAGGAGCTGCGCTTGACGTTTTCCCCAAAGAGCCGCCTGAAAACACCCGCTTCAAAGAACTTAAAAATTGTCTTGTTACCCCACATTTAGGCGCCAGCACAGAAGAAGCGCAAATTGAAGTTGCCGTCGAAGCAGCCCAAATACTTGTTGACGCTCTCAAAGGAGGCCCGGTCAGAAATGCTCTCAACGCACCATCCACCAGCGGAGCGGTGCCGGCAATTGTAGAACAATATGCCGAACTGGCCCGGCGAATCGGTACACTCGTCAGTATCACTGCGCATGGCCATATCAAGAATATTGAGGTACAATATCGCGGTACGATAGCTGAACTGGCTGTCGAGCCCGTTACTCTCGCCTTTGCAATCGGTCTATTGCAAAGGCATTTCGAGATGCCTCTGAATATGGTCAATGTTTCCGTACTGGCTAAGGAACGCGGTATAAGCATCGATGAGACGAAAAATACAGAGGCAAAAGACGTGGCAGCAAGTTTCAGCGCCAAGGTCGTTACAGACAAGATTACGCGTACGGTAACCGGCTCGGTTTTCGGCGGGACTTTGCCGCGTATCATAGAAATTGACGGCTTCAATGTAGAAATGACGCCGCAGGGAGCGGTTCTGGTTATCTATAACGATGACAAGCCCGGTGTCATTGGCGTAGTCGGGACAGTCTGCGGTAAACATAACATTAACATCTGCACAATGGGTGTAGGACAAAAACCAGCTGAACAAAAAGCCATACTTGCCGTCAGTCTCGACAAGGAACCCGATGCAAACACCCTTGAAGAAATCAGCAAACTTGAGTTCGTAAACGAGATTTACGTCTGCAGGCTGGATTGATTCCCGATACCCGCCGAATGAACATTAAGCAGGGTCTCCGGCATGGCTGAGAAATTGATAATAAGCATCAGTGGTATGAGAGGTATTGTTGGTGAAAACCTTACAGCCTCTATTGCCGCCGACTACGGCCGAGCATTCGGTACATTTCTAAAAGACTGCAACAAAGGGGCGAAAAGGTTATCCGTTTGCCTCGGTCGGGACTCCAGAACCAGCGGACAAATGTTACAGTCGGCTGTAACGGAAGGATTATGCAGTGTCGGAATCGACGCTATTGATTTGGGGATTGCAACTACACCCGGTGTGGGGATTTGCGTAAGAGAATTAGGTTGTGCCGGAGGAATGGTCATCACTGCTTCACACAATCCGGCCCAATACAATGGCATAAAACTACTGCTTGGCAATGGTATCGCCCCGCCAGTCGATAAAGCAGAGCAAATCAAACGGCATCTTTTCGATAAATGCTTTACCACAACAGATTCAAATAAATACGGACAAGTAACCGCCAATGAACAAACTGACAGCATTCATATCACAAAGGTTTTAGCTATTGTTGATAAAAAGACAATAGCAACAAAAAAGTTCAAGGTCGTTCTGGACAGCGTCAACGGTGCAGGAGGACGGGTCACAAAAAAGCTGCTGGCTGAATTTGGCTGTGAAGTTACTGCGATAAATGACGAACCTACGGGCGTCTTTGCACATGAACCTGAACCAACCGCAGAAAACCTAAAGGGGCTTTGCGAAATGGTAAAAACTGAGAAAGCCGATATCGGCTTTGCTCAGGACCCCGACGCCGACAGATTGGCAATTGTTGATGAAAACGGGACATATATCGGCGAAGAATATACGCTGGCACTGGCGGCAAAATATATCTTCAGCAAAAAAAACGGTAAAGCCGCAACGAACCTTTCAACATCGAGAATGATTGACGATATTGCTGCAAAAGCCGGCGGTCAGGTTATCCGCACGCCCGTCGGCGAGGCCAACGTTGCTGAGGCAATGATAAAGAACGGCTGTATCATCGGAGGCGAAGGCAACGGCGGTGTGATTGATTTGCGGGTTGGTCCGGTCCGTGACAGTCTTGTCGGTATCGCACTTGTATTACAATCGATGGCTGAGACGGGAAAAACAGTAAGCCAGCTGGTCAGTGAAATAGACAGTTATTATACGATTAAGGACAAATTCGCTGCCGATACATCGCAGGCCCAGCAAATTCTGACCTTAGCAAAGCAAACATTCCCCAACGCGAAGGTCAATACCACCGACGGCTGTAGATTTGATTTTGAAGATGGCTGGCTGCACTTGAGGACCAGTAATACCGAACCCGTTATGCGGCTAATAGTCGAGGCAAAAGACTCTAATACCGCTCAAAAATATATCGAAGCGGTAACTGCAATACGCACTAAAGTGTCGGCACACTAATGAACAACGACAAACTAAAAACAGCCGGTAAGCAAATAAAATCGATTACATATCTTGGAGCTGGAGTAAATATTCTTCTGGCAGCTATCAAGATTGTCATTGGCATATTGGGCGGTTCTTTAGCACTAATAGCCGACGGGGTCCACTCTCTCTCGGATTTAGCTACCGATGCGGCGGTGCTGCTCGGCGTTCGTTTGGGTTCAAAAGCACCCGACCAGAGCCATCAATACGGCCATGGACGAGCTGAAACTCTCTCAGCGAGTTTAATTGCGCTGATTTTAATTGTTGTAGGCGCAGCAATGATGTACTATGCCACCATAGCCATAGCCAGAGACGAAACTACCACGCCTCGGCTTGTAGTTCTTATAGCAGCAATAGTCTCGATAGCCTCCAAAGAATGGCTCTACAGGGCAACTCAAAAAGTGGCTATAAAGTCTCACAGCAGCGTACTTTATGCCAATGCCTGGCATCATCGCAGCGATGCTTTAAGCTCGGTAGCTGTTGTAATAGGGTTCGTATTACTGGAATTCGGCTTTGGTCATGGCGACCATGTTGCCGCTATCGCGGTCGGCCTGATGATTACCCTGGTGGGAGTCAGGATAATCGGTGATTCCCTGCGTGAATTGACTGAGGGTGCGGTCGATGAGGACACAATTGAGCATATAAGGGCTATAATCAACGCCAATTCTTCAATCCGCCAGTGGCATCGGCTGCGGACCCGCACGGTCGGCAGAGAAGTTTTCCTGGACCTGCATATCCTCGTTGACCCGGATTTGAACATAGCCGACGCACACAAAATAGCCGATAGCCTTGAAAAAGCCCTTAACGAAGAGATAACACGCCCCGTCAATATAACCATCCACATCGAGCCGGATATACCAGAATTGAGAAAATAAGTGCAAAAAAGCATAAGTGCCTGCTTTACAAATTATGCACAATCACCCAAACCTAACTTCCTGTTTATAGCCCTCAATGATAAAAAACTTTGCAATTGAAGTACAGCATAGAATATAATTCTTACCTTCCGGGGAGTTATATTTGAGTAGCACGGGCTTCCAGCCCGTGAAAACAACGGTCAGTTAATTGTTTATTGATGCCACGGCCAAGATGGCCGTGGTACAAAGGACTATCACCTGATATGAGTTTTGAAAGGTTTTTCAATCCAAAATCCGTTGCGATTGTCGGCGCCTCCCGCCAGAAAGGCAAGGTCGGTTACGAAATCCTGACGAATATGATTACAGCCGGATACAAAGGCAAAATATTTCCGGTCAATCCCAAATCCGATACTGTTGAGGGGCTGAAGTGCTACCCCGACCTAAAATCAATAGGAGAAATTCCTGACCTTGTGATTATTGTAGTTCCGGCGAAGGTTGTACCGGCGATTATGCAACAGTGTGCAAAAGCTGGAGCAAAGTCGGTCATTATCATTACTGCCGGCTTCAAAGAGGTAGGCAAAGAGGGAAAAGAGCTTGAAGAGCAAATAATCCAAATTGCCAGAGTGGCTGGGATAAGAATTATAGGTCCTAACTGCCTGGGATTGATAGCACCGGCAAACAATCTCAATGCGAGCTTCGGGGGAGACCTGCCGGCAGCAGGGTCAATAGGTTACCTCTCGCAATCAGGGGCATTGATGGCTGCTATTCTCGATATGGCCAAAGGGCAGGGTATCGGTTTTAGCAAGCTCGTCAGTATAGGCAATAAAGCAGATATTGATGAATTAGATATTATAAAAGCCCTTGCAGATGACCCAGACACTAAGGTTATTGCTGGGTATCTGGAAAGTATTACCGACGGCAGCAGCTTCGTAAGAGAGGCAGAGCAAATTTCCCACGATAAGCCCATACTTTTAATGAAGTCTGGCGGCACTGAAGCCGGCGCCAAGGC
Organism: uncultured Pirellulales bacterium; assembly: GCA_964653945.1. Classification (GTDB taxonomy): domain Bacteria; phylum Planctomycetota; class Phycisphaerae; order Sedimentisphaerales; family Anaerobacaceae; genus CAZBWE01. The sequence continues at coordinate 4,636 of CAZZHL010000077.1, read as the reverse complement.
GGCCTCATCCCATACAGGCAGCTTGGCCGGAAGTGAAACAGCATACGAATCTGCATTTGCACGTGCGGGAATTATCCGCTGCGATTCGATAAAACAGCAGTTTGACTACGCCGAGGCCATCGCTCTTCAGCCGCTTCCTAAAGGACCAAATGTTGCAGTTGTTACCAACGCTGGCGGCGTGGGAATTATGGCTGTCGATGCTATCGAACGACAGGGTCTTGCAATTGCCAAACTAACCGATGAGACGATAAAGAAATTGTCTGCAAAACTGCCGCCAGCTGCTAATTTGCACAATCCCATAGACATTCTTGGAGATGCCCTGGCCGACCGCTATGAGTTTGCTCTCGACGCTGTTCTTGACGACCCCAATGTTAATACGGTACTTGTGCTTCTGACGCCACAGGCGATGACCGAGTCTGCGGCTATTGCCGAGACGGTCGTCAAAGTGGCAAAACAAAAACCAACTCGTCGGGACGGAGCCAGCCGTAGCCCGGCAAAACCTGTCATTGCCTGTTTCCTGGGGGCAGGTAAGATTGAAAAAGGTAAGCAAATTTTGCAAGAGGGTAGAATCCCACAGATAGATTCGCCTGAAAGCGCGGTGGAAACAATCAAAGTACTCTCTGATTATGTACGGTGGCGGAGTCGGCCGAAACGTGTTGTGAAACTTTTTCCAGTGAACCGAAGAAAAGTCGAGAACATCATCGAAAGACACCTGCGCCAGGACATTTTGGAAATCGGCGAGACCGAATCCAAAGAGATACTCGAGGCATACGGCTTTGTAACGCCGAAGGGCGCCATTGCAACTACGGCGGAGCAGGCGGCAAATATAGCTGAGCAGCTCGGCTATCCGGTGGTATTGAAGATTTGGTCGCCGGACATACTGCATAAATCAGATGTCGGCGGAGTAAAGGTGGGCCTGGCCAGCGAGCAGGAAGTAAAGGATGCATTTGATTTAATGATGTACCGCGTACCTAAAAAACAACCAGAGGCGAATATTCTTGGGGTTCTCGTACAGGAAATGTGCAGCACGGGAAAAGAGGTCATCTTAGGGATGAACCGTGACCCCCATTTTGGGCCGCTGATGATGTTTGGAATGGGAGGGATAATGGTCGAAGTGCTTAAAGACGTGTCATTTTACCTCGCACCTTTGACATCTGAAGAAGCAAAACAGATGCTTATCAATACGAGGACATATCAGATGCTCAAAGGAGTGCGCGGCCAGGAAGGCGTGGATATAGATGCGATAGCAGAAGGTCTTCAAAGAGTTTCACAGTTAGTTACTGAATTTCCGCAAATTAAGGAAATGGATATTAACCCTTATATGGTTGGCCCGAAAGGAACAACGCCGGTTGCGGTCGATGCCAGAATCGGCCTGGAGAAATAATATGCAGCAATTCGACTGGAAGCAAAAGCATGGCGGCAAAATCGGTACTGCTGCGTCGGCGATGAAACTAATAAAGTCCGGTAATAGCATATTTATAGGCACGGGCTGCGGGCAACCACAGCATCTGGTCAATGCTCTGGTTGAACATTCCAGCCACATTTATGATGCTCATATAGTACATTTGCTAACGATGGGGATGGCTCCATATGTTGAGGAGAAATTCCGTGAAAAGTTTAAGATGAACAGCTTTTTCATCGCCGACAACGTTCGTCACGCTTTGGAAAAAGGGGTAGGAGACTACACACCGATATTTCTGTCAGAAATACCTTCTGAATTTGAGTCCGGCAGGATTCCAATAGACGTAGCCCTGATATCCGTGACTCCGCCGGATGTAAACGGCCTTTGCAGCCTTGGTGTATCCGTGGACATTGTCAAATCCGCCGCAGCCAATGCCAAGTATGTCATCGCACAAGTCAACAATCGCATGCCTCGAATATTCGGGGACAGTTTCATTCACATCAATACCATCGATATGCTGGTTGATTACGACGAAGACATAATCGAGGTTCCCCAAGCCGAATCAGATGAAACACTACGTCGTATCGGCCAAAACATCGCCAGACTTGTCGAAGACGGCAGCACTATTGAATGCGGCATAGGACGCATCCCGCAGGCCCTAGCTGAATACCTCGTTTATAAAAAGGACCTTGGTATTCATACCGAGATGTTCAGTGACTGGATTATTGAGCTGGTCGAGTGCGGTGCAATTACCTGTGCAAAAAAGGTGCTAAACCACGGTAAAATTGTGGCGAGTTTCTGCATGGGGTCAAGACGATTATATGATTATATCAACAATAATCCGTTCTTTGAGTTTTATCCTACCGAGTATGTAAACGACCCCTATATTATCAGCCAGCATGAAAAAATGGTGGCCATCAATGTCGGACTCGAGATTGATTTAACCGGCCAGGTCTGTGCAGATTCATTAGGCTATAAATTCTACAGCGGCATCGGCGGACAAGTAGATTTCATCCGGGGTGCCGCCCGCAGCAGAGGCGGCAAAGCCATTATCGCGATGCCCTCAACCGCAAAAGACGGGAAAATCAGCAGAATTGTACCACATTTAACCGAAGGTGCAGGAGTAGTAACTACCCGCGGAGATGTCCATTATGTTGTTACCGAATACGGGATAGCATATCTGCACGGAAAAAGTATAAGAGAAAGAGTGCTGGATTTAATCAATATCGCACATCCAAAGTTCAGGAATGAGCTCATCCAGGCAGCAAAGGCCCAAAAGTATGTGTATGAGGACCAAATAGAATTAGCGTGGGAACATGTAAATTATCCGGAGGAATTAGAGCGATATGAGACTTTACGTGACGGCACAGAGATATTTTTCAGGCCAATAAAACCGACCGATGAGCAGGAACTGTCTGAAATGCTGTATTCGCTCAGTGAGACATCCGTACAGAAACGTTATATGACCCGAACGAAGGCCTTTCCACATAGAGATGTCCAGCAGCTAACTAACATTGATTATAAAAATGACCTGGCTATTGTCGGAGTTGTACCGAGCTCCTCCGGCGAGCAGATAGTCGCCACGGCGCAGTATTTTCTCGACCCCAAGACACAATCGGCTGAGGTTGCCTTCATTGTGCAGGATGAATGGCAGCAAAAAGGGATGGGAACATTTCTGCTGGAATATATCACTCAAATAGCCAAACAACGCGGTGTTAAGAGGTTCTACGCAAACGTGCTGCCCAATAATAAACCGATGCTGGCAATATTTCATAACTCCGGCTATAAGGTCAATACCGAGTTCGATGGCGAGGTCTATAACATTACATACGATTTAATAAAGAAAGAAGAATAGGTCTTTGGCGATGAGAAAAGCAGCTTTTATATATTCAAAGGAACTGGAAAAATACCATTATCCGCCGGAACACCCTTTTAATACAATTCGCGCACAAAAAGTGCGAGAGATAATCAACTCACTCGGTCTCCTGTCGGGTGACGGCAGAAGTGAAGTACCGCCTATACCTGCTACACGGTTAGAGCTGAAAAAGTTTCACTCTGCCCGTTACCTTCATGCACTAAAAACCGCTTCCGGTAAACACTGGGACAGTGAAGCGCTCGGTATGGGAATAGGGACATCAGATTGTCCTGTTTTCAAGGGGATGTATGAGTATTCAGTCCTGGCAGCCGGCGGAACATTAGTCGGGGCGAAACTCATTTTAGCCAATGAAGCCGATGCGGCCTTTAATCCATCCGGTGGGCTTCATCACGCAGGGCCTGAACGGGCATCCGGTTTTTGCTATATCAATGATATGGCCCTTGCCTGTACAGTATTAGCTGAGCAGGGAAAGCGGGTTTTATATCTCGATGTGGACGTCCACCACGGAGATGGTGTCGCCTATGCATTTTACGAGCGCAGCGATGTGATGACCATATCATTTCACGAAAACCCGAGAGTGCTGTTTCCAGGGACAGGATTTGCGAGTGAAATCGGTGAGGACGAGGGAAAGGGCTACTGCGTAAATGTACCGCTTCCGATTGGAACTTACGATGAGGCATATGTGAAGGCATTTGAGACAATAGCTTTGCCATTAATTGGTGCATTTAAACCCGATGTATTCGTCCTTCAATTAGGAACCGATGCCCTGGCAGGCGACCCGCTTGCACATCTGCATCTAACGAATAATGTCTATGTCGAAATTATAAATCATCTTTTAAGCTTCCAAAAACCCATTCTTATGACCGGTGGCGGCGGATATAACATCGACAACACTGTGCGGGCCTGGGCGCTTGCCTGGAGTATCCTATGCGGCGCTGATACGGACAGTCCAGCCGTCGGGGGCGTTATGTTAGGCAGCACAGACTGGCAAGGTGGATTAAGAGACAGAACTCTGGTCATAAGCGACCAACAACAAGATTCGGTGATGCCGGCGGTGGAGGCCACAATAGACGCAATTAAACTAAAGGTGTTTCCAATACACGGCCTTTGACCGCTTCATAGCTTGGATTGTGGGGGCAGGACAAAAAGACCGTTTTACTTGACAGCGCCCAGCGGAGCTACGGTTCTGCCGAACAGTTCGTTTAAGACCTGAGCCAAGGCAGCGTACATAGCCGAAAGGCCACAAATAATTCCTTCGTAGCCCGCGATGTGCTTTATTGCGGTGCTGCCTGTATGGTCAGCCAGCGCCAGGAGGAAAAACAATACAGCCAGCGAGGCAAATACGAACTGCAGTGCTC
>CAZZHL010000076.1:0-9235 GCA_964653945.1 uncultured Pirellulales bacterium | reverse complement strand
TCTTGTGGAAGCCGGCGCTCGGCGATGTCCATACCGGACATAACCTTGATACGAGAGATAATCAGGGGAAGAACGTTTCTGTTCAAATTTAAAACATCGTATAAAATGCCGTCAATGCGATAGCGAATCTGAATCTTTGCCTCATAAGGATGAACATGAATATCACTGGCCCTTAATTGCAAGGCACGAAAAAGGATGTCGTTGACCAATCTAATAACTGGCGGGCGATTTACCATATCAAGCAGGTCATCCGAAGTCGACACTTCACCAACGAGCAGGTCGAGATTTTGTGAGTCAAGCTCCTCGGCTACCTCTTCGATGACGGTTGTTCTCTGCTCGTAGGCAATATCAATTACAGCGGTGATGGCAGTACGGGTGGATATTGCAGCCTTGACCGGCAGGCCTGTCATCTTTGAGACGTTATCCAAAGCATTCGCATCTAAGGGCTTTGATAAGACCACCGTCAGTTCACTGTCATTAGTCTCACCCTTTATCCCTATAAGATAATGGTGTTGAGCGTAGGTCGCAGGAACAGTATCTACGAATTCCGGGGGCACGGCCTTTGCGGATATTTCAGGCAGAAATTCCCAGCCGAGTGCCTCAGCGAAGAGCTTCAAAACCACATCCTCGGTAAAGTAGGGGCAGTTAAGCAGAACTTCGTCGAGTCGGCCCTCGCTGGAGTTTTCTTTGAAGAATTTGGCCAATTGCTCAGCATCAATCAATCCTGTGCGTTTTGCAGTTTGTACAAGTAATTCCTTCATATTTAGTCGTTGTATTTAATCTTTTACCGTGGTCATTACTATTTTATCAATTTTTAAATGACTACTTTTTGTTTTTTTATTCGGCCTCAAGGACTTTCAGCGGGTCCATTGGTTTGGACTTTATGCCAGGCCAGTCCTCGTATTTCTGGAATTTTTCTTCAAATTTCTCGAACGCTAATCTGTTTTTTTCTGATATTCTCTCCAAATCCGGCAGTCCCTCATTATTTTTAGCGGGTCTTAAGATATCCGCCTTAACAAATACATACAGCTTGGTTTGTCTGCTGCTGTTGTTAATTTTTCTGAAAAGTCCACCCACAAGTGGAACGTCGCCAAGCAATGGCACTTTCCAGTTATTCTTGGACTGTTCTAACGTTGTTATACCTCCAAGAATTATCGTGCTCTTGTCCGGTACTGTAACTATTGTATAAATATTGTTCTCACTTTTATTGGGTGGTGGCTCATTTGCGCTGATCCCCCCTTCGGGAGCCGGTTGACTTGAACGTGTCATTTGTATTTCAAGACGAAGAAGAGAACCTTCACTGATATGAGGTGTAATATCAAGGTTAATACCTGATGGGAATTGGTCAAAAGAGACGCTTGTACTTATGGTAGTCCCACTCGTACCGCTACCGATAGCTGATTCAGAACTCCTGGCTACATATATGGTATTCATTGTATCAATATGTCCTTGTTCATTATCGTTGACTAATATCTTTGGCTTTGCAAGGACACGGCCATAACCTTTTTTCTGCATTAGACTCAACAGCGCCTGGATATGATTGTCTGCATAGAAGCCTAAGGCGGCTCCCCCGTCTCCCAGAATAGAAGTTGCTTCCATTATTCTTTTGTCCGGGAAAAACGTGTCGGGTGTTTTATCTGTGGCAGGATTACCGATGAATGCTGAGAGGAAGTCCATTTGTCCTCCCGGCATTAACTGCGAGTATTTACTGACTAACTGCAGATCATAGTCGAAAGCATCGGCCTCGCTAATTTCGACAAGAGTTACATCTATCAGGACCTGCGGCCTTCTCTTATCTAATTGCTCTATCAAGCTCTTTATCCATTCCTGACTCTTCTTACTGGCGTATACAATGATTGAAAAGGTGTTTTCATCAGGGATTATGGTGATTTCTTCTTCGGTTTTTCTGACAACCTCCTGAATTTTGCCCTCTCTATCTTTTACGGTTTCTTGTATAAGTTGATTTAAAACCGTTGCTAAATCCTCTGGTTTTTGATTTTCGAGCGGATAAACTTTATAAGGTATTTCTTCTTCTTCTGTTCTGCTGTCCACATAGGCCAAAATCTGCTGAATCTGTGTGTGCTGTTCGGGCGTTGCATTGACCAGAAGCGAATTGGTCATCTCAATTACAACTACTTGTGGCTCTTCCACAAGGCCTTCTGCTGTTTCAGCGACTTGACCGCTCGTCGGAGGTCTGGCGCCGGGAGTCGTTGGACCTCTGGTAGGGGCGGTAATTCTCGAAGAAGTACCCCTCGTTTTGCCACCACCGAGTATGCCAAGTTCGCCTAATTTATTCCTTGCTTCCTCAGCATCTACATGCTCGATTTTGTATAATTTCATAGTTCGCAGGTCCTGCTGCACCACGTCGAGAGTATCTATTAGCGCATCAACAGTATCTAATTGCTCGGCCTGGCCAATCATCAGGATACGGTTTGTTCTCTCATCGGCGTCAAGATACACAGTAGGCTTGGTTGGTGTGGGAGTTGGCGTAGGAGTAGGACGCGTTGGTCTTCTGGGTTGTCTTCCACGAGTAGGTATGGGTTGTGTCGGTGTGGTAATAGTAATTGAGACTGTGCCAAGCTGTTCAGAAAGTGTTTTGACTTTAGAAGCGAGTGTCGGTGCCATCGTGAATTTTAACTGCCTGAACCTAAATTCCTTCGGCTCACCAGGCCTGTCAATTATATCCAAAAGCTCTTCTATGCGGGGCATACGGTAGGCATAGCCGGTTACAATGATGGTCCCTGTTTCGACAATTGGGGTAATGGTTGTGATGAGCCTCAATGATGTCAGGAGATTCTGCGCACTGGCAGTATTTATATGTTGTAATTGAAATACGCGAGTTACGATTACATCTCCCTGTTCCACCTCGCCCGTCTCGTCCGTTATCAGGACAGGGTCATTGTCTAAGGCCTGGTCTACGGGGGTTATGGTTACAAGATTGCCCTTACGTGTCATTGCAAAACCTCTGAACTTAAGTGCCGATTCGAGCAACGGATATAAATCCTTGACCCTTAGGTCTCCTCGAAGTTTGCCATGAAGCTTTAATGTAACAATGCCTACTATCTGGCCCGGGTCATACATAAAGTCCAGACCCAAATACTCGCCAGCCAGGCCCAGCAGGTCAATTATTTCGAGTCTCTCAGGTAGATTTAACTTAAGAGTTTCATCACCATCGCGTATCGGTGTAGGTGCATACCGCTCAGCTCTCTCACTCATTTCGGCGGAGGCCTCCGCCGTTTCGTCGTCGGTGAGTGGGGTAGCAGGAAATATGGCTTCACTTGGTTGTCGTGGTTCAATTACTGTTTGCTCTATTGGAAGTTGACTTGATCCGGTGGGTTCTCCGTAATCCACAGTCCTTGGGACCGTAGGCTGCTCAATTGCCTTTTTGCCGGCTTCGCTCTTAGGGGCAGGTGGAATGGGCCGTCCCTCAATAACGGAAATAATTCTTTCAATCTGGCTTGCTGGCGAAACAACTACCAAAGCGTTATCATGGATATCTACAATAGCTCTGGCAGCCCCTGCGTCTTCCTGTCGGAAGGCAGAAGCGGGGGGATTTAAAAAGGTCCCGACCGACATATTACCAACTTTTGAGGCAATCTGTTCATTAGAGGGTAAGTTATCCAGCCCTGCGGCTGGAGTAATCATTCTTACACAAAAAAGTTCCTTTGCATCAACAAGTGTTAGGATGGATGTTGCTTTGGTTAGCTCGCTGGGCTCGGCAGTAATTAACAGCGCATTTGAGCCGCCGGGAAACTTCGAAACCGTGCCTATCTTTACCTCGGCCAGGAATTTGGCGCCTTCGTCTGCTGATATGTTTGTTAATGTAAAAATCTTGTATTGTGGCGTCTCCCCCGCGTATTCCTGTCGGAAGACAGGAGGGGGGGCCGGCTTAGCCAAGAGATAACTGTTGCACAGAAAAATAACAGAGAACAGAAAACAAAGGACAGAAGAAATTTCTGATTTCTGCTCTCTGCCTTCAGAGAAACGCCATACTATCATAAGTAAACTACTCCAGACCGCCGTTATACAACACGGCGTTTGCATTTTACCCGCCACTTGTACGGCGGGTTTATCGGACCCCGCGCTAATTGTCCGTGAATCGACAGTTTTTTTGATAGCCGCAGTGCAACCCATAGTTCTGCCTCAATTGATGCTGGGCTGAAAGTCATTAACGTAACCTCTTTTTTTACAAGCTCTTATGTAAGAATTAGTCCAAATCTACTTTACTTGCGCCTATTACGAGAGCCAGCTATTTAATCAGACATAGAAAAGTGCCGAAAGTTCCCCAATTTTACCCCGTTAGATATGAAATTATTTAACGGGGGTAAAGGCAAAAATAACGTATAAAAGGTAGCAAAAAGGAGTAATTTTCGATAGCAGGGTCGTACCTTAATGAGAGGCGGGGCTATGCAGCATTAGCGATTTCGTCGTGTCCGTCTTGGCAGCCTTACCGGCCTTCGAACTTTTGGATTCTGTGCTTGATTCGGCTCCGCCGTAATGCGTTCTTTATAATCCACAGGAGTCTTTATGGCTGTGGACTGCTGCTCTGGTTCATCAAGCCTCTCGCCTTGGGCAGGGCTGGGCTGCTGAGACGAGTCCGGCCCTTCGGCAGTAGGCTCAGGGCTGAGCTGCTCTTTTGGCAAATCCTTCAGTTTCTCGGCCTCATCGTCACTTATTCGCATAGAACCGAGCGCAGAAATAAAGCCATTTACGTTTTGTGGATCGATTTCACCAGATTCGGCACCAGCTTGCAAAGACTCTATAAATTTTTCCAGTGCGTTTTGGTCAATACTTGGCTGCGTGGGTGTACTTATTGAAGCGGCTGCATCGGGTCTGGAGCTTATTCCGCTTATTACCTCCGAGGAAACAGGCCGTGGGTTTTCGACAAGACTTAATCCTGGTTTTTCCTGAGTCGTAATCTCAAATGTCCTCTGACCGTCTTGAAGGACTATAAGGCCGTCTTTTACCTCCTTTATAGTTAAATGTTCCACTTGACTGCCCTGTCTGACCCAGCGTGAGCCTGTGCCCGGCTCATTAATAAACGCCAGCGATAGCTCCGGCTTTGCCGCATAAACACTCGTGCCAACGAGTGTAAATTTGGCTGTAACGGGGCTTATCGGCTTAGGCCTGAAAGCAGTCGGCATAGGAGCTTCCGCCATACTTGGCTCCGGCTCAGGTGGATCCAGGTATTTTACAAAGGTTTCTGACTGGGTTACAAGCGGCGAGACCTGGTTCTGGGTTATCCTTGCGTTATTTTCAGCGCCAATGTTGTACTTTTCCACTACACCTGAAGAATTCAAGAATTCCTCTATCGGTTTATTGCTACGGCCGCCAAAAACTACAGACAAAATGAGGAAAATGAATGCTAAAACAGCCGCTATAATAGTTGTTATTCGCAGTGTCTTTATCATAATTCGATACTCGATATTTGATACTAGACGAGAATTGAGCATCTAGTATCAAGTCAACTGTTTTATTTGACATTGCCGGGTGGGTTTTGTTCCCTCCAATGAATGATTTTTCCAAATAGAGCTGCTTATTTCCCGCATATTCGCTGCTTGTGTCGGATGTGTGGCGATCGCCACAATTTAACATCGGCCCAATAGTTTCAGATATTTCAAGGATAACGCCTGCTATCCCATGCGCAAACAGGTTCCCGAAATGAAAATTATTTACTCTCTGCGAATACTGCGTCCAGTATCTCATCAAGCTGCGGGGCTTCGCCTTCCCAGGATTTGACCACCAAACCATTCTGTACCACGACAACCAAGGGACTTTGAATATACCATTCCTTGCTCGAATCAAGCTTGCCTCGCAGGCATGGCGTATCGGCTGGGACAAAACTACTCTGCTCTGAAGCGTATGGAGGAATCTCAATAAACGCGAACCGTATTGAGTCCCTGTTGCTGGCCATATCGCGGCTCATCCGGTCGTATAGTGGAATGGCGTAATGACAGATATCACATCCGTCACTATAAAACACTGCGATGGCGATATTCGACCGTAGGGAATCGGCAATATCGATGTGCTTGAGCATCGACCATTCCTCGCGAACCTGCTTTTCGCCTGTCGGCCCTTTTCCAATCCATTCTTTGGGCCTTACCACCTCGTACTTGTCTGTCTTATCGGGTGGCTTATTGAATATCAGAACCGGTATGATAGTGCCAATAACGAAAAATGTCGGTATAGCAACTCCAAAGAAGTGCTTCGCCGAAGGCCACGGTGGCGGTAAGAGCTTCAGACCCTTCGGCCGAAAAATCACTAGGCTAAGAAACAGCGGTATATCAATCACCAAAAGGGTTATCCATGGATTGACCGTGACCCTCCCGAAACAGCCGCAGGATTCTGCCCCGATAAGCCCTTTTTGCAGCGTTACCGCTATAAACAATCCAAAAGTCAGCACCGTGACCAACCATGCCGCCTTCCTGAACAGTCCGCAGACAAGCCATATTCCCAGCCCCAGTTCTAATGGTATCTGGATTACGAAGAACTCCCAGGACTCCCAGAAACCTTTGCTAATAATCGGTTCGGTTAGCAGCTGATGGACTTTCAGCGCGGATGCGACGATGAGAACCAATCCTGCAACGAACATAGCGATTTGGTTAGCTCTTTTCATAAATGAAGATTTCACAGAAAGTATTCGCCACTTACAAGCCGCTTAAGTTGGCTGCTGGCGAAAAAAGCAGTAAGAACACTGGCTTTTTGGTCCAACTTTACTCCGTTAGAAAAAAGGCTCTGCCCTTTGAGCGGGGCGGAAAATACATAGAGAGGGTTTGGGTAGGAGCTCCAGCCGGGTTTTCTCCGTAAGGAGTCCCTATGACTAACGGGGTTTACCGGGGGTTTGCCCCTATGTGTTGCTTGAAGGGACAATGCGCATAAGACTGCCCTTACCAAAACACAAACATAACCAGTTAATCGCATCATCTTTAGTGTATCGTTGTTCGCGCTCTGTATTCGCAGGTAAATCAATAAACGAACGAGCGCATTTAGTTGTCTATGTATCTATGTATAAAAGTATCTGCAGGTCACGAATCAAGGGGATGAACGCCCCGGACCATGACGAAACCCGCGACATGTGATTTCCAATGGCTTGTTGTCCTTTATATTTATAATAAGCGTATCCATGAAAATCCTTTTTTCGCCTTCTTCAGCCGGAGGTGTTATTTCCACCTCGAAATGATAACCATTGGTAATTTTTTCATGACTTAGAACCTTGATAGTATTATTTTTCGATGATATCGATTCAATCGCGAAATCCCGACCGTAGTTGTTGAGTATCCATACGTCCCTTTTAACCGGCTTTTGTGGTTCAGCATCGAAGATAATAAACGCAGGCGGGTCAAGTTTAAATTCCGGCAACGTACTATAAGAGACAACAACCTTACGGTGACGTGGATGAGTCAGTTCGATATGGATAACCCCGTTCGGATTTTTTTTCAGTTTTTCTAAATCGACCTTAGGGCTAAGAACAAATTTTGTCGCTTGAACAGCGGAATTTACATCAGCAGTTATGCAATCCCCCGGTGATTTGAAGCTCTTTATTGAAAAAGGTGTATTATCAAGAGAGTTAATTGTAATATCTGGGCAGCCGGCATTTTCGCTGTTAAATGCGAGACCGACACTTTTGGGCTGGTGTTCCACTGCGGTTACAATCTTGGCTTTTATGGTAAGTGTTACATTTGGTTTTTCTTTATCGTTGCTGTGGACGTGTATCTGTCGCGTTATTATGCCAGGACCAAGGCCCGAATGATACTCTACCGTCAATGTTCCGCTTTCACCTGGTGCATATTCTTTACTTTCTTTGTCCAGCTTGAGGACAGCGCCGCAGCATTTATCGATTTTTGTAATTTTTAATGGGCCGTCTCCGGTATTTTTAAATTTAAACTCACCCATAAATTTACTCCTTGGCTCGATTTCGCCGAAGTCGTAAAGCAAATTTTCAAACATTATTTCTGGCGTTTGTTCGTTGGAATCAGGCGGAGTTTCGGCTTTTTCAGGGGCGACTGTCGGGACTTTGGCTGGGTCTCTCGCTGCCGGCGAAGCCTTTGGCGTAAGATGAGTGCGTTCGGGCATTACTGACGCAGTCACAGGCTTTTCTGGTGAAACAGCATGCTTTTCACAGCCAGCCTGCAAAAGCAGGACACAACCAACAACAAGACCAATTGAGGTAAAGTATTTGTGTTCCATATTCCCATCTCCAAATCATTTTACCCTAATAACTTTTAGTAATTCAAAAACCCCAAGTTTAACAAAAATAGAGTCATTAAGCAAGATTTTTTTATTCCTCCGACAGCAAAAAAAACACTATCAATGCGGGCTATCGATTTGCACGCAAGCCCCTTTATTCCCGTAGTAAATAAGGCTTATAGTCGTCTATGTATCCCTGCCAAGCTCTCTTGGGCTTATCATTCCTTATGAATCCGTTGTCACCAATTGTACGTTAATATATCACGGCAGGTTCGCTGTGTAAACCCAGTTATAAATTTTTTAGCTTTTATTTGGTAGAACGGTTTTCATTCGTAGAACCCCTAAAATGGGCTCGTTCTATAATTTCTAACGGGGTCAATGATAGAAACTGCTTTTTTCTGCTATAAGCTACACGAATACGGATTTTGATATTCAGCGGTGATTTTGGCTGCTCATATATGGCTTTACAGCCGATACTTTGATAATATAGTATAGTAAAGCTAACATCTGTGAGCCGCCATGAGCGCAGCGAAGTGTTTTTTTGCAAGAGATAAGATTCTTCACAGAGTTTATCTTCGAGTCCTTCGCTTTGGGCTTCGACTAAGCTCTCGTCACGGCAGAGCGTGCCGTAGCCGGGCAGCCGAATGTCCTCGGGATAAACTTGGCGAAGAACCCAGAATGATAATGGTGCTGAATTCTACGGAGTAAGTTATGACTAAGCAAGGCCCCGAAGTCTCGGTTGTCGTGCCGTTATTGAATGAGCAGGATAACATCAACCCGCTTTATGAGCAGCTCATACAAACCCTAAGTGGCAAATTCAACTACGAAATAATATTCGTTGATGATGGCAGCGATGATGATAGCTTTAACGTATTAAGCCGGCTGCAAAAGGCCGACAGCAAAGTTCGGGTCATTTGCCTTCGCAAGAACTTTGGCCAAACTGCAGCGCTCAGTGCTGGTTTCGCCCATGCGCGAGGCGGTGTTATCATTGCAATTGACGCTGACTTGCAAAATGACCCTGCGGATATACCAAAAATGATTGCCAAAC
>CAZZHL010000075.1:0-9242 GCA_964653945.1 uncultured Pirellulales bacterium | reverse complement strand
AGGTTGTTGTCGCGTCAGCCCTGCTGATTATTGCGATAGTTCCAATGTTACGAGCTCTGACCACTGCCAACCTCAACACCGCAGATATTGAACGCAAAACCCATAGTCTGGCCCTCGCACAGGCCAAACTCGATGAAATAAAGGCACGCTCAATCTACCACTATACCAACGAAGGCGCTTCATTTGCTGAAAACGACTTACCTCTCGATGGCTCATACCTGTGTAACATAACAGATGACGCAAATGACCCCCTTAAAAGGATAACGGTCTTGGTCGGCTACGACCACAATGGTGACAGCGCCCTCGCAGCCGACGAAATCGAAATCACCCTCTCCACCCTCATCGCAAGAAGATGGACCAATTAAACCAATCCCGTACCTACTTTGGGAATTGACGGTCGATTAGTATGTTCGTTTCGATTAGCAAACAGTATTTTAAGTCTTATTCAATGGTCGTTTCTCAAAGTAGGTGCGGGATGAAGTTATAGGACCCGTTCTCCGTAGCACTGCAAAGGGTGAACTTCTTTATCGGCCGAAAATATCTCTTTCCGGTATTAGTTGTAATCGTGCGGTGATTCAAAACTTACATAAACCCCGTTAGAAAGCTTACATGGGGCTTTAAACCCAGCCGGCGATATACGTCTTTTAACCCGCCAAACAGGGGGCAGACCTTTCTTTCTAACGGGGTAAACACGCCTCCAGTTTATGCCGAAAAAAGGGGTAATAGGAGTATGAAGATGCAGCGCCCAAACGATAGTACCAGGGTTTCCACAGGGGCTATAGCTGGGGCTCTACCCATACGGGTCCGGCTACGGCTCGCTACGCCCATACGAGCAGGTATGACCCTGCTTGAGATGGTGATAGCTATGGCTATAGTGGTCGTTATCCTTACGGCCATATTGCCGGCTTTTAGGGGCATACGAAACAGCTGGGATGCCAAACAGGCCGCTGCTGAAACACTGCAGAACAGCAGGGTTCTGATAGACCATTTAAACTATAATCTCTCGAAGGCCGTCAGGATAACGGACGTAAGCAATTCATCTGAAATCAGCGGCTATATCCAGTTTGAAAACAATGACGGCAATGACTTGCGATATGAGATTGGCGACAGCAACTTAGTTGAGTTTGGTCTTGTTGGAAGCCTTTCGGTTTTGGCAGGCCCGGTTAGCCAGCTGCAATTTACCTGCTATGACGGAAATGATTTTGAAAATCACATAACGGACGTAAATTCCATTCGCTTCGTGGATGTAAATGCGACCCTTACTAACCCGGCCACACTCGGCCATGACGAATTCTTTACTACCTCGATATATCTTCGAGCCAGTCAGGAGGAATCAACAGACTGTGGTCTTGTTGGGTGGTGGAAGCTCGATGAAACTTCTGGAACAACCGCAGCGGATTCCTCAGACAACGGCAACGATGGGACACTGGTCAATATGAATCCTGCGACAGACTGGGTTACAGGACAAATCGGCGGTGCCCTTGATTTTAGTGGAGGCAATGACTACGTAAGTTTGCCCATTGGCTCGGTTATTAATTCGCTGACCAACTGCACCATCGCGACATGGGTAAACTGGTCCTGGGACAGCTCCTGGCAGCGTATTTGGGATTTTGGCACCGGTCCGAGTGTCAACATGTTTCTTACGGCCCGCAATGGCAACACTAACACACCGCGTTTTGCCATAACAACTGTTGGTTGGTGGGACGAAGACCAAACGACGGCGCCGGATACCTTGTCCAGCGGGTGGCATCATTTGGCCGTGACGATAGACGCAGATAATCACACCCACAAACTATATCTCGATGGGAGCCCTGTTGCTCAGAACACCTCTGGCTATCTCAATCCAAGCGACCTCGGCAGTACCACCCAAAACTGGCTCGCCAGGTCGCAATACAGTGCTGACCCATACTTCGATGGCATATTGGATGACGTTCGCATCTACAGCCGCGTACTTGAGTCGGATGAGATAGCCCAGTTAGCCAGTGTCCTCAGATACGAGGACTTTACCGAGGCCAAAGCCGGTTCTGATGTGATATCTCTTGCTATTTCAACGCCAAGTAGTACGGCTGTGGGGGACTTGTTAATTGCAACGGTCGCCACTGATGGGGACACGTCGGCTTCAATAGCAGCACCTGTAGGCCAAGGCTGGACATTGATTGACCACGGCGCATGGAGCAGTGCGGTAACGCTCGGTGCTTGGAGGAAAAATGCAACTGCTGCAGGGGCAACCAGTCATACCTTCACTTGGACGGGAGGTCAGCAGGCATACGGCTGGATGATGCGGTTTACCGGCCATAACCCTACTAACCCGATTAATATCTCGTCGGCCAGTGGCCAAACCAGCAGCACTCCAACCAGTCCTGCGGTAACCGCGACAGTTGACAATTGCCTGATTCTTCGTTTGGGTGCCTTTGATGATGACGATGTTAGCACTTTTCCGGAACCCGGTAATCCGGGACTTTCAGGCCATACTGCGATTACAATGGATGAGAGTACCAGCAGTGGAGGTGGGGTTAGTTATGAAGGATTCGATGAAGGAAAACAGACATCTTCTGCCTGGTGGGCTACCTCTGTTACTGTTGATGTTCCGAGTGGCACCAGTCAGGGGGACCTGTTAATCGCAGCGGTTGTTACGGATGAAGATACCGATGATACTTGGCCTCCTCTCTCACCTCCTGGAGGCCAGGGCTGGACGGAAATCAGTCTTGAGGATTACAGCGATGACGTGACATTGGGTGTTTGGTGGAAAATTGCAGGTGCGTCAGAGCCGGCCAGTCATCAGTTTTCTTGGTTCGGGGGACAGGAGGCATACGGCTGGATAATGCGATTCACCGGCCATCATCCTACTGCTCCTATCGATACCTACGCAGTTGACGGCGGTTATTCCAATACGCCGGATTGCCCATCTGTTACCACGACGGTTGCCAACACTATGATTGTCCGTATAGGTGGTTTCGATGATGACAGTATCTGGGTCGATAACACCGGGTTGTCAGGCCATACGGATATCACAATGGACCAGAGCAGCAATGGCAACGGCACCTGTTCAGGCGGTGCCGGTTATGTCCAGCAGGTTTCTGCAGGCGCAAGTGGCGTTGAAGACTTTTCGCTACAGAGCAGCGAAGTATACAGGACAATGACAGTTGCGATAGCTCCAGCTCCGGCTACCGGCGGCACGGTCTCGGGCGGGGCCGGATACGTTATGCAGTCGTCCAGCGGTGGCAGCGGGACCTCGACCTTCTCGCTTGGCTCATCGAACGAGGCACAGATGCTTACTATCGCAATAGCCCCGAATAGTGACACCGGTTGCACCGGTAGCGGGGGTATACAACCATAAAAAAGCTATGAAGATAATACCAAAAAATAACAGAAACCAGCCACAAAGGCACAAAGGCACGAAGTTGAAAAATAGATATCTTATAATCTTTGGTGTCTTGGTGCCTTGGTGGCAAGAAAGAAATGGTTCAGTGCTCGTAATAGTAATCTTTGTTATAGCATTGCTCTCTGCGGTTACTATAGGCATACTTCAGATGAACACCGAGGAGATACAGCTTATGCAGAACCAAATTTTTGCTACCCAGGCTTTGGCTACTGCTGAAGCTGGGCTTAACGATGCCTTTGCCAGAATTCGTGGTGGTAGTGACCCAAATATAGCTAATGAGCCGTTTAATAGCGGCACCTATGATGTCAATGTCGCGGGGGCACTGCCTAATCTGACGATTACCTCGACCGGTACTACGTCACAGAGCTTTATTGCCAGAGTCGAAGCTGACGTAACAATCGGAACCAGCAGTCCCTACGTAATAAGAATTGATAATTTAAGGATAAACGAATAATGCTCAGCGCGAAAACTGTACTGGGAATGATTAAAACCAGAAGCTCACTTGGAATACGCAGTTCTATGGACTCCTTACGGAGAACAAAAACTGCGCTTGGCATCGATATTTCGAATGGCCGCATAAATCAGCCCGACGGCTGGCGGATAAATCTGGCATTGCTCAAAAAGGGCGCGGACGGTGTCGAATTACTAAAGACCGCCAGCGGTTCTGTGCCTGAAGGAGTGATAATAGACGGCAATATCGAAGACCCGACGGCTTTAGCCAAGGCGATAAGGCAGCTTAGGACCAGAAATAAAATGTGGTCAAGCCAGGCTGCGATATCGTTACTTGCAAGGCCCGTGCTTGTGCAAATCATGGACATGCCCAAACAGGTTCCAAATAATATTGGGCAGTTTGTTCAGAATGAAGTTAAACATTATGTTGTTTTGCCGGGCAGAAAAATTGCGTTGGATTACTCGGGAATTGGTTCAGAAGGACAAGGAGGCAGAAGACGCCTCTTTGTTGTAGCGACGGATGACCAAAAGGTAAGTGAGATTGCCAAAGCGTGTAATAAGGCCGGTCTTAATATTGGGGTGATTGAGCCGCCACTGCTTGCCTACGCCAGAGCGTTTTATACTAAAAAGATAGCAAGCAAATTCGACTGTAACGTGCTGTTAGCCATATTACATAACGACGCTTTGACTCTCTGCGTATTTAGAAATGAGATTATGGATTTCGTCAGAACGAAGAGTATACCTGTGGCAGAGATAGACGAAGACAAAGCACAGCCTGCCCCTGCGTCTCCCCCGCCTTGCTGCGAGGCAGGCGACGCAAGTCGTGGCAGCGAGCCGGATAGAGTCTGTAACTGGCTTGAAGAAGAGATAAATGCCGTTATTCAATTTTATAATGTCGAAGTTTCAGGCAGTTCTCAAACGTGGGAAGTTACTGTGGTTGCAGATTGTGTGCAATTACCTGAAGGTGCCGGAGAATCTCTCAACGCTGAGGTTAAGCTTTGGACTGAGCTCAGCCAAAGTCCATGTGCCAATATGCACGTCAGCAGTGGTGAGAATGCTTATCAGGATACCCCTTTTGGCGAATCCCCGAACATTGGGACTGACAAACCTTCACCGGTGGCACTCGGCCTGGCAATGGGGCTTTTGGGTACAGATGGGGTTAACTTACGAATAAACCTTCTGCCTTCGGAAGTTGCGGAATTTAAAATCGTCAAAAAAGATGCCCTCATAATGGCCAATATTGCAGCGGTAGCTCTGTTTCTTATGGTATTGACTGTAGGCGTGTTGGTTCTGATGGTTGGGAAGGTGAACAAAAATGTCATTTATACAAAACAGACAGAGTTGTCAGATGATACACTTGCTATGCTCGAGCAGCAGAAATTGTTAGATGGGCAAATCGGCATCCTGTCCGCTCGACTTGACCAAATTAACGAGGTTCTGAGCTCACGCCACGATAGACAGTGGACTGGCATACTGAACGATATCAGAAGGTTCACACCAAGAACCGTGCGTATAACAAACCTCTGGAGCGTAGATAATTCCAAGATATGCCTGAAAGGTTCGGCGTTGTCATACGAAGCTGTTTACTTGTTTCAAAGTATGTTGAACAAATCGGAACAAATAGGGTCAGCTTCTTTGATAGAGGCTGAAAAAAATAATGATAGCGATGGATTAATCCGCTATGCAATCGATTGTTCCCTGTCTCAAACTCGTCCGGGCGAAGGCCCAGCCGGAGTCCCGACAAAAGACTCGTTCCCTTAGGGGCCGTGGCCGGACTCGTCTTGGCGTAGCGCCAAGCCGTAGCCAGAAAGGTAGCCGATGTTGCTTGATAATCTTGCTAAATTGAATCGTAAATCAAGAAACGCTCTTTCAGCTGCATTGCTTATAATTGCGGCAATAGCGATATATAACTGGATGGTTGCTCCGCACGCTAATTATCTGTTTGCTGCGCAGCAGTATGAATTTGCTGTTGGAGGCATCGCAAAGAAAAATAAGATTCTCAGCAACACAATTAAAGTCAAAGAGAAAAAACGGGAAGAGTTGAGCAAACAGTTCGCTCAGCTTCGGCGAACACTGTTTACCCCTGACGAAGCAAAAGAGCTTCTGGGCGGTTTGCGGGTTATTTGTGAAAGGGCAGGCTGCGCGGTTAATTCACTTGATTTCATTACGAGTAAATCAGGCTCCGGGCACAAGCAAGTCACCTTAGGACAAGTCGAAGGTGCTTCAGATGTAGTTGCTAACAGTGCGGTGTTGAGCGTTAGCGGTGTTTACAGCAATATAATCGAGTTGTTGGAAATAATACAAAAACGTACTCAGGGGGTTTGGATAGATTCAATTGAGATGACAGCTCTCGACGAAGATTCGGCTGAACTAAATTGTGACATAGCTATTACGATTTACACAATTCATGACAAGGATAAACCTTCCGATGAATAAACCAGAATATACAAAAATAATATTTTGCTGTGTTGTTTTGAGCCTTTGTTTGTGGCTTTCCCGGGCACAGTCACAGCCGGTTCAATATGAGCTTGGTGGGGAGAGCGTAACATTAAATATTGGTCGTGATAACCCTTTTGCAAAGATTTTCGATAATCAGAAAACCATGCTGCAGGAAGCGTCCCAGCTTTCACGGGCGGATGCAAATTCACCAAAGTTGTTTCTTGAAACCATAACTCTTAAATCTCTTAATGTTGAGAGTTTTAAGCCTCTAATCGAAGGTGTGTGTTCCAAGTATGGCTTTATTTCTATCGATAAGAATAGTAATACTTTAATTATTTATGATACCAAAGAAGCTCTGGCAAAGATAAAGGAGCTTGTACCACCGAAGGAAATCATCACTGAAAACCTTGTTCACAGGAGCTATCGAATTGTATATGCCGACATCGAAGAAGTCGAGAATACATTGAGAGCATTTATTTCGAAAAGCGGCAATCTCTCGGCCAACCCGAGCACGAGCAATATACTCGTTGTGGATTTTGAAAGCAACATTAAGATTATTGACAGCTTTATTAATGAGATTGACCGAATGACGCCGCAGATACTTGTCGAGGCGAGAATCTACGATATAACCAGCAAGGACAAGCTCGACCTTGGCGTTGAGTGGCAGGCAGGTCGTAATACTGTTTATGGAGCGGCAACTTCCGGGGTAGGGACACTTGGAGTTAATCCTACCGAAGATAACAATCCGTTTATGACCGGTGTTTTTAGTGGTGCAACCGGCAAAACCTCAGGTGCTGTTGGGGCACTGCGTTTAGGTTGGCTTAATACCGGTGTTGATATCGACGTGATATTGAGAGCTCAGCAAAATATTGTCAATGCTAAGCTTCTCGCCAATCCGAGAATCTCTGTGCTCGATAATAAAACGGCCAATATTAACATTGTCTCCAAGATTCCATATCAGGCGCGTGACGAATCAACCGAAGGCAGCGGCACTACCAGCTCAACAGAGTTTGAGGAGGTTGGCGTTAAACTTGAGGTTACACCACATCTGGCCCGTGATGGGATGATTCGGCTGGAATTGAAGCCGGAATTTAGTGTTAAAGTAGGTGATGTAACGTTTGAGAGTGAAGGCCTCACATATCCTCAGCCAGTTATTGATAAGCGGGAAGCTAACACCACATTATTGGTTCAGAGCGGCCAGACCGTAGTTCTGGGGGGATTGCGCAAGAAGGATGTTACCCGACAGGCCAATAAAGTTCCTTTACTCGGTGATTTACCGCTGGTTGGGTTGCTGTTCAAATTCGAAGGGGAGGATACAGTTATCAGCGAAATAGTCGTTTTTGTAACTCCGTGGATTATTGAACCACAGAGACTACCGGGGTCGCCGGATTTGACGAATCTATCGGAGACTGAGAAACAGCAGTTTGAAATAACCGACTTTAAAGGACCAGAGCCGGTTAATACAAAAGCGGAGGGTTCTGAAGAATAATCCGACTTCGTCCCGATATACGACATCAGGACTACGCCGGACAAGCCGGCGGATGATTTGATGCAGCGGGTCCATTCTTTAATAGCACGTTAGGCCTTTCAAGAACTGTATTCAGAAATTTTGCATTTTGTGCTTTGTTTTTTCCTTTTTAGAATTCGTTTTATAAGTTATAGTGATTATTGGACTTCTTTGATATTGTCGCCCCGACTCGCGTCGGAAAACGCGGGGGCAGGCAATAAAAGGCGGTGCACGTTCGTCCTTATCTGACGGACGTGGGTAGCAGCGTGAACAAACGCAGATTTTCAAAGTAGAGATTAGTGGAAAATGTAACTTTTTAGTTTGTTTTGGCCGTCAGGTCACGGCGTGCCTGCCGAGCCAGGGAGGTAAATATTATGAATAGGTTCGACAAGCTCACTATACAAAGGCACTTAATTTCAGCCGTCATTGTTCTGGTGGTTTTAGCTACTGCTTGGGTTGTGTTTGGACAAAATGAGCCCCAAATGGCAAGACCTTACGAACGTGGGGACTGGAGGTTGTTTCAGATGCTTTCTCCTGAAGAGGCAGCCCAGATGAGAAGAAATTGGCGGAGTATGTCTGATGAGGAAAAAGAAGAGTTCAGAGCCGAAATGCGTAAGAAATGGGAGGGAATGTCTGAAAAGGAAAAAGGAAAGATCGGGGCCCAAACGCGTGAAAGATTTAGCCCCGGACGTGAAGGGCAATTCAAAGCCGTTAAAGAGATTGAAAAGCAACTTGCGAAATTAAAAGAAGCCGTAGAAGGTATGGAGCGTGAAACCCTGCCCGATTTTAATGGAGTGTCGCCTGAAGAAGGAGCCAAATTGAGAGAAAGACGGATGAAAGTACGTGAAGAACGGCAGAAGGCGATTGGGGCGATTATAGCACAGATAGCAGTGCTGCAAGGCCAAAGGCAACCTACGGCAGCAGGTGAGGAACTCATCATAGTAAACTCTGGCGAGCTAAAGGCGATTCGCGAGCTGGCGGTGAAAGAAAAAGCCGAGCAAACAGCCCGGCGTCTCGAAAGTATTGTCGGGAGAAGGATGGGCTTGAGGGAAAGGGCGCTTAGACCGGAGCAAAGGCCCCACAGGCCTCGGTTGGAGCCAATTTCAGTACGAGAGATACAACCTGGTGAGAAAGCACCGGCATTTACATTAAACAGCTTTGATGGCAAAACCGTAAGTTTTTCCGACTACGAGGGCAAAATTGTGGTGCTGGAGTGGTTAAGTGTAGAGTGCCCATTTGTAAAGTACCATTATGAAACAGGGCATACGATGGTCGAGCTTGCAAATAAGTACAAGGACAAGAACATCGTCTGGCTTGCGGTAAACAGTACGAGCGACACGACAGAAGAGGCCAATAAAGAGTTTGCGAAGAAGTATAAGCTGCCGTATCCAATACTTGATGACAGGTCAGGCAAGGTTGGTTTGTCCTATGGTGCCATGACGACGCCCCATATGTTCATAATAG
>CAZZHL010000074.1:0-9295 GCA_964653945.1 uncultured Pirellulales bacterium | reverse complement strand
TCATTTGAACATTATTATACCACGATGCACCATATCGCCAGATAGCCCTGTCGCCGATTATTTGAAAATGATCAAGAAATCCCCAAATATCTGCGTCATAATAAAGATTTTGTGTAATCCTTATAATACTACCTTCATCACCGCATACAGAGTTAGAATAATAGGCCTTATTGCCACCTAACTCGATAGTGTCAAAACACCAAACAGCCCTATCGTCAATTACCTGAAAATCGTGGATATGTTCTCCTGGTTCTGCGATTTGGGTAATTCTTACCCCATTACACTCGTACCAGTAATTAGAACCATCGATTACTAATTGACAGGTAACACCTGAACATTCTGCAAAAGCTGCCTCAATCATTAAAACAAGCATTACAAGAGTAAATATTGTCCGTTTCATTTTTGCACCTCCCTTTCATTGACTAATTTTTCCCAAAACCGCATTATTTATACGTTTTAATTTTCTTGTCCGGCTTTATTCGCACGGTTCTAATATATAAAGTCCACAAACTCGCAAAAACGTTACAATTTTTTTCTGTAAAATTTTAAATTTTTTGAAGATTGCCTCATTTCTCACAAAAAACCGCATTTTTTTAGCCAAAATGGCGGAAAAATAGTAACAGCCGTCTCGCAATATTTTCCGTCGCTTTAGAAGTTTATCTACAGTATCAAGACACACTTGTCAAGCAAATTATAGGATATTTTTAGGATGGCAAGGAAGCCTCCCAGCTAACGGAAAAATGTACTTGACGCCGGTTAAAAGAGGTTTTATGTTATCCTGAATTTTTATCGTTACTATGAATAGAAAGGTGATTACCAATGGCAGAAAATCCTTCTTCAAACGTCGATAGCTCGAAGCAATCGGCGGGTTCGATAAACTCACCACCAGCTCGGGTGATTCCGTACGGTATTTTATGGCCTTTTATCCTGGTTACCTCTTTATTCGCGCTATGGGGCTTTGCCAACGATGTTACCAACCCCATGGTTGCAGCTTTCAAAGAAATCCTGCTCATCAGTCACTTTCAAAGCTCGCTTGTTCAGTTCGCCTTTTACGGCGGTTACTGCGTGATGGCTATCCCTGCAGCACTTTTTATCCGGCGATTCAGCTACAAAGCCGGCATTCTTGTCGGGCTTTTACTATATTCCGTGGGCGCGCTGCTGTTTATCCCTTCCGGTATGATGATGGCCTTCTGGGCATTTCTGCTTTCATACTTCATCCTTACGTGCGGGCTGTCTTTTCTGGAAACCAGCTCTAATCCCTATGTCCTTTCAATGGGGCCCGAACAAACAGCAACTCGTCGGCTGAATTTCGCCCAGGCCTTCAATCCAATGGGCTCTCTCACAGGGATGTTTGTGGCACAGAGATTGATATTGGCCCGGCTTGATGAGACTTCGGAAGAGGGTCGTCGGGCCCTGTTCGAGACCGCTCCGGAACAACTAAAGGCCATCCGTGTCCATGACCTGTCTGTCTTGCGCGGGCCCTACGTGGCCATTGGCCTGATTGTCCTGGCGGTCTTCGTAATCTTCCTGCTGACCAGAATGCCCAAGGGCAGAGGCGAAGAAGGGGCACACTTGAACCTCGGGCCGACACTGAGACGCCTGTTTGCCAATAAAAAATATATAGGTGGCGTTATAGCACAAGCCTTCTACGTGGGTACACAGATTATGTGCTGGACCTTTATTATCCAGTACGCGATGAATGAGTTGGGCATGTCTGCAGAAACCGCCCAGGGTTACAATATCATTGCGATGGCGATTTTCTGCAGCAGCCGATTCATCTGCACATATCTGCTTAAATACTTCAGTCCGGGCGCTTTACTGGCTACTCTGGCTGTTTTCGGCGGGCTGTTGATTCTCGGCACGATTTTTATTCACGGAATGACAGGCCTGTATTGCCTTATCGCGGTCTCTGCCTGCATGTCTCTGATGTTCCCGACCATTTACGGGATTGCCCTAAGGGGGCTCGGTGATGACGCCAAGTTGGGGGCCGCAGGGCTGATTATGGCTATTGGAGGCGGCTCCGTCATGCCGCCGTTGCAGGCCTATATCATGGATATGAAGGCATTTAACCTGGGCTTTATGACTATGTCGAGCACACGGGCATCCTTCGTGCTGCCGTTTATCTGCTTTGTTGTCATTACGTACTATGGAATATTCGCAAGCCGCAAGGACTTACCGGCGCATAACGCGCAGTGACGCTGCCATTAAGATTCAGTTAAATAGAAGACCGGGTATCAAATTCCATTTCACAAACAAAGAAAAAGGGCTGGCTTAGCCAGCCCTTAATTTACATCGTCATCGCTTTTTCTGCTCAAAGCTAACTATGGCCATAAAGCTTCCTCAAGCCAGTTATCTACCAGGACTTCAAGGTCGTAGAAATCGATGACATTGTCCGCAGCAATATCGAAATCGGGATTATATTCAGGGTCTCCAAGCTCACTCAACCAGACCGATGCAATCATAGCGTAGTCCGTCATCTGCACGCAGCAGTCCAGGTTCAGATCGCCTTTTCGACGTGAATCATCAATCGTCTCACCGCATAGCACCGAGCGTACCGACCGCGATACCAGCTCCTCATACGTCCCGTAACCATCCACATCCGCCAAGAGAACGATGTCGAAGAAAACAGAACCTTCATGGTCGGCAAACCTCACGTCCACCGACAGCTGCACGGTCTCTCCAATCGCCAGCGGCACGCTGCCCTCGACCGGTGTTCCGGGAGGAGATTCGTTGAGTATTATCAACTCCGTCAGCGACCCATCTGGGTCCCTCGCCTCAATTCTGTAATTAAAGACCTCGCACGGATCATCCATGTTGGTCATATTAAAAGGCACTTTTATCGACGGGCTGTTCCCATCAATAAATTTGATGAAGGGAATCGGGCGGTTAGGGTCGCCGGGGAACGGAAGCACGTTAGGGTCGAAGAATGGCTCAGCGCACCACCGGGTGGCCCTCAGCTTGCTGATGCTGGCGATGATGCGACCGGAGTATTTATTCCGCACAGTCACCTCGCTGCAGGCTGTGATATCCGGTGAGTACCACATTCCCGAAGGGCACTCAAATGGAATCTCAATGTTCTTGCACTGGCGAGCAGATACCTCCACTTCACCGCTAGCGTTCAGTCCGACATAAGTGCACCCCGGCCCAGCGACATCTTCAACTTTGTAGATGTACGTACTATTATATTCCGTAAAGTTGCAGATAGTTAGCACCATTATGCCTGCAGGTCCATAGGGAGGCGGACAACAGGACAAGAATTTCGTCACGTGTGCGTATTCCTTGCACTTACCGTCGTCTTCGGCAGCGGCTAATTGTTGAATTTCAGGGCCGCTCAATGCGCGGTCGAACATCTCCACCTCGTCAAGTATGCCCTCGAAGTACGATACCGGCCCGGAAATTCCGTATCCTTTGCCGATTAACAGGTTCGCGTCGTTATCCAGGTCGCCGGACTTGCCCATACCGTTGAATGTACCAACGGCATCTCCATCAACATACAGATTCAGACCTTCTGGGTCGTCGCGATCAAAAGTGACCGCAACATTGTGCCACACATCATCGGCGACGAATGACTCAGGCCCCACTGAGATGAACTCTGCAAATCCAGCGCTACCGGGGTCCGCCAAGGCGAATGCCAGATACCCATAATAAAGGAATAAGGCATAGCCGCTTGGCGGCGTTCTCTTGTCAGCAACCGGTCCAAACGGCGACCAGTCGTTGCTTGTCTTAACCCAGGCGTCTATTGATAAATCCCCCGTACCGAAATTGATTTCAAAATGGTCCTCAACCTCGACGTAATCACCGTCACCGTCGAAGATAAGGGCACCTTCCACGAAGCCGTTGTCTATACCCGTTGGCGTTGGGTCGCCCATATACGTTCCTTCATTATTGAGCTGGGCAAGGTCAATTGCACTCGGGCCGGACTCCTCATCAAACGGCCACCACGCCACAGCATTATAAGGCACCGGTATACAGACCGGACAGATGTCGTTGATATCGCCTGCGCACGTACTATCATTGCCCCGGTAGAAACCGTTATAACGTTCATTACAAAGCTTTTCGCTCACCCCTTCCATGCACCACATTTCCCCATTCATGTAATAACAGCACGCACCGGTGATATCATTCGGGCATACTACCGTCACAAAGTAATAGCATTCCACCGTATTACCCTGCATATCATATGCGGTGCAGGTCACCTTGTGCGTTCCCTCTTCAAAGAAGTGCGGCGATTCACAATCGCAGAACGGCTCAATGCTGTTGCAGTCCCCGGATATCTGCGTCGCGGGCAAATCCACCCAGGCTCCGCCGTCCTCCGGACTCTCGCACTGCACAAAGATATCATTGGGGCAGATTATTCGACATGGCGAGCAGTTCGCATCCACCGTCAGCTCGCACAGCTTCGGACTGACCGGGAAGTATTCACAGCTTGGCGGCGAGTTGCAATCTCCGGCGCTCGGCCGCTTTCGGCTCAGGCGCACCCGGACCTGAATGTAACGGCCCGATACTCCGCCGAAATCCACTCCACTGAAGACCTCAATATAATCTCGGTTATCCAGGTCCCCTGGTGCATTGGCCGCCCGTATCCAGACCTCCACTGAAGTGCCGTCCGGCTCATCGCTAATCCACGTGACCTTGCCCCACTTTTGGCCTGGAACACCGCTGTCAAAGATAACCGTCCAAAAACCCTGCTGTCTGCTTTGATTTGCTATACTGCCGGTGAAATCACTATACGTATAAGGTGCAGGTCCTGTCTTCTGTTTCTGCGGGTTGATAATAATTTCTGTCCCCTCCGGTGGGGTCGGACCTGCGCTTATCTTGGACCATGTATTATTCGACTGACCCACTGTGATAATACTACCGTCTGCGCCCACACCGATACCTACAGGAAGGTCAGCCATTTGCAGCTTGCCGACTGAGGGATAATTAGTAGCTACCGGTTCCAAAAGGCTGCCATCGAACTTCGCTACCTTGTTCGCGTGAGGGTAAGGGTAAGGGAGCACTAAGTCACACGCCATCCAAATACCTCCATTTGGATGGGGTGTAATCCCGCGGCCACGACCTGCGGCTCCTGTACCGAAGCTGAAACCCCCCGCACCGCCTTTAGGATCCCAGCGAATGCAACGCCCCTGATTGGGATAGGCCAGAACACTGTCAGCCATCCACACGATGCAATTGTGGTCCACTGTGATTCCATAAGGACTACCATCTGGTACATGGTGGCTCTGGCACACTTTTGCACTGACCGGGTCAATCTCTGCAACCCAACCTTGCACTTCATGTTCGGAAACATATAGTCGGCCATTTGGGCTTAACGCCATGCCATAGGGTTCGAGATCATGATTGCTGCTCGTATCCAGATTGCGCAAATCAACGGAAGCCAACACCGCTGGCCGATCTGCATGGGCAGCATAGGGGGATTGTGGAAAATCCTTCGGCGAGAAAGTAACTGACGTCCCGTGGTCATTCACATCTGCGTCCGGGTCCAGCTTGACACATCGTCGTTCGTTATATAGCCCTACCCAGAGATAATCATCATGGTCAACAGCCAGGGCACGCGGAACTGAGTGACCTCCAACAAGATAGTGGCGTTCAACAGCATAATCATCCCCCCAGTCAAGAAGCTCATTGCTGGCTGCCTCGATTATTCCGTTATGATTGGTGTCTTTAGAGGTAGGTTTACCGGCTGGTGGGTTCAACAGAATTTTTGTAACAGACCCCTGATACTGATCTCCTGTGGAACGGTTAGCCACCCAGCAGTTGCCATTTGCATCTACAGTAGTACGTGAAGGTGACAAGTACGAGTAGTTACCAGACGCTGTGGGTGGGCCCGTGCGATATCGCGCAACTTCATCGCCTGTATATATATTCACCTTGGATACGGTTCCTTCGCCGGAGTTGGCAAGCCAGGCATAAGGGTAGGGTGTCGCTGCGCATGGGTCATTCGGGTCCAGCAGCTCCAGGCAGCCGTTGGGGTCGTTGGGGTCGATGCGTACGCCGGTAAACTCCGCAGTGGGGTCGTTCCAGTCGGCTTCATCGTCGTAGGTCTTTGTCGGACATTTGCACTTGCCGGCGCTGCCTGCCTCGAAGATAGCACAAATCTCATTTGTACTAAGTGCGCGATTGAAAAACTCGACCTCGTCAATCCCGCCGCTGAAGCGATTGCCCGGGACATATGTGTCCACACCCATCTCAAGGTCACCGTCGTTAGTCAGGCTTTGCTGATGGCCGGTTGGATCAAAAGTCTCGCTCACACAGTCAACATAAAGCTTTAGCCCACTTGGGTCGTCCCTATCTACTGTCACTGCAACATGGTGCCAGCTGCCATCCGCAACGAATAGAGACGACTCGTATCTCCCGTAACAACTGGGAGGTTCCGTACCATCACCAAATATGAACGCCAATTTCCCGGCATTTAGCCACAAAACATAACCTGTGGGAGTAAATATACTGCCTGTTCTTTTGTCAATGAATGACTTGGCTCCGGTTGTCACGCTTGTCTTTAGCCAGCAGTCGATGGAGAAGTCCCCTGTGCCAAAGTCCAACTCTGGACTGTTAGGAACACTAACGTAGTCAGCTTGGCCTAACCAAAGCGAGTTTGCGACGTATTCACCCAATAACGGCGTGGGCGAGCCCATCCACGTCCCATCGTTGTTGTTGACCAGTTCTTCCGACGTATCGCCAACGGTCTCATCCAGAGGCCACCAAGCCACCATATCTTCCGGCGGTGGTATGCAATTACATTCTTCACACCATGTCGTAAAGCTCCAGATATTGCCTTTACAGATGTATGGGGGGATAGCAGCATTGACCTCATCAATCCGCCAGTAGTAAGTTGTGCATGGTTCAAGACCGCCAGGATTATAGCTGTTAGTATCCTGGTTCTGACTTACGAGAACACCGAGCGGATTAGTTCTGTTTGCGTCGTTCACAATGTCATAATCGGTGCCGAAGTATACATCGTGCTTGTCGGCATAAACTCCCGGCGACCAGCTAAGAACCACATTGGGGTCCACACAACTCGCACCATCAGCCGGACTTGGGTCAGCGGCGATTCTGATAGCGACCAACCGTGCATTGTCGATGCAATAACTTACGGGATCCAAGTAACCACTATTCTCTGGGATGAGGTAAATCTCAACGTACCTATCATTGTTATAACCAGCATTGAAAACGTCTTTAATTTGGGCTTTACACGAAGAGATATCCCATACACAGTGGTATGTTTGGTCTCCATGAGAAGGATCCCACTCTCCGCCGCAATCTCCTGCATCACACCAGATGTTACTCCCTTCCCCCCCTCCGCCAGACCCACCCGCATTGATGACCACTCTGAGCGCGCTATAGGGATTTGTCCCTGGGTCACCATCGTCAATCCACTCTGAAGCGAATCGCGTCATGTCCATTTCGAACTTATCGTAGCAACAGTTAGCCATAAACCAATCCATCAAATCCACATTAGGGTCCTGAAGCTGGAGATATATAGCCCAGCTATAAGAGCCAGCGTCACCGACCAGATTGAGACCGTGGTTGTTCAAAGTAGCACAAGTTGCGCTGGAACTTGGCACAAGATTACCCCAACTTACCTGCCAATAATCTAAGCCCGGCGTCTCCCAGTCACCTACCACGCGATATCCATCTCCTCCGTAGCTGGCGGACGCCAGACTTAGTACCAAAACAAAAGAGATTAAAAAAAAGCGTTTTAAATTTTTCATTTTTTCCCCTTTTTAGTATTTTCAGTCTCTTTTTATTTATTGGGAAAAAGTAATTGATGATTTTCCTCTCCCAATCCACAAATTTTACGGCAATAAAATTTATTTTTGTTCCATAGGCAACCTCTCCCTTCTAAATATAGCGCAATAACAGACCATCTGCATCAAAACCCTAAACGGTTAAATTAACAGCAGAACTAATCTCACTGCTGACACTGTAAAAGAAAACTTGGCAAAAACAAGCAAAAAATTGATTAAAAAAAAGAAATTTTTATGGCCTGTTGACCCCGTTAGAAATTCTTCAAAAAAAGAAATTTTCTAACGGGGTTGACAAAGGAACTCGTTTGGCTTAATATACTCCGGCAGCACCCTTTTTTGCTTTCGCAAGAAAACAGGGCTGCCGGGAAGGGTAAGTGTGAACCCCGTTAGAAGCCCTAAAAATGGAAATGATATAACACGACCCGATATAAAAAACGGGACTAAAGAAAATACCACCAGAAACGGCATTTCTAACGGGGTGAAGATTTTAGTTTGTATCCCTGCTCGTTACGGTTCAACCAGATTCGCCGGTAAAGTTCTCGCCAAAGATACCGGCAAATTCCTTATCCAGCACACATACGAGCGGGCCTGCCTTGCAAAATTGCCGGAGAAGGTAATTATAGCAGCCGACGACCAAAGGATAGTCGATGCCGCCAAGTCGTTTGGAGCCGAGTGTATCCTGACCTCCATCAAGCACAAAAGCGGCACCGACCGCATAGCTGAAGCCGTCGCCGACATGGATGTTGATATTGTGGTGAACCTGCAGGCAGATGAGCCGGAAATCGACCCGGAAAATATCGATTATGTCGCCCAGCTCCTGATAGACAATCCAGATTACCCGATGGCCACGCTCGCCGCGGAATTGCAGAGCCCGGCGCTACTCGCCAACCCGAACGTTGTAAAAGTAATTATTGACCACGATAATAAGGCAACTCATTTCTCGCGAACTGCCATTCCTTATAACATTGTAAGACCCGGCTTGGGAGAAACTCAGCAGCATTTGAGGCATCTTGGAATATACGCTTATCGCAAAGAGTTTTTGCTGAAATTCACCGCCCTGCCGCAGACACCGCTGGAAAAAATGGAAAAACTCGAACAGCTTCGGGCAATTGAAAACGGCATTGCTATAATAGTCGGAAAAGTCAAACACACCTGCGATGGAATCGATACGCCGGAGCAATACGCAGAATTTGTCAAAAGATATAATAGATTGCCACAAAGATAAAAGGGAAGATTTATGGCGAAAGATAAAGACCTATTAGCCTCTGTTAGTGACATATCAACCGAGAGCGAGTTTTTCTCGCCGGTGCCGGATGGTTATAAAAAGGGAAAGACCCGCTACGTCTTTGTAATGGGCACGGTGATGAGCGGCTTAGGCAAGGGGATATTCTCATCGTGCTTAGCCAAGCTGGTGCAGGATAAGGGCCTAAAAGTTGCACCAGTAAAACTCGAAGGATATCTGAATATCGATTCCGGCACATTGAATCCTTTCCGCCACGGCGAAGTATTTGTGCTCGATGACGGTATGGAATGCGATATGGACCTCG
>CAZZHL010000073.1:0-9343 GCA_964653945.1 uncultured Pirellulales bacterium | reverse complement strand
CAAAAAGCAGGGATGCTTACTGGAAGAGCTCTCTACTGATAAAGCAAAAGCTCATAAACACAAAACCGTAGGCATTAAGAGAAGCACTGCGACGCTTGGGGAAAAAGGAATATTCAGCGCCGCCCTGTTGAAAAAGCTCGGCTTTTACCCCGTCGTTTCGCCGAAATCAAACAAAGAGATAGCAAAAGTCGGCGTTGACAACTCAAGAACGGAGTTTTGCATAGCCAGAAAGCTGGTTACAGGCCATGCGGCGCTATTGAACGACAACCCGGACATCGAATACCTGTTTAATCCCAGCTTCATCGAGCAGAGACGGGTTCGTCCGCCGGACTTGAAATATTGTATTTATACGGAATCGGAAGGCTATATCCTGAACGATACCCTTTCCCTCGACAAAGATAAACAAATAAATCCCATCCTGCACTTTGGGGACTTGCCTCTTCTTGTGCAGGAGCTAAAGCTCGAATTTGGTCGATTAGGATTCAAATTTACCGGCAGGCAAATCAAAGATGCAATTAAATACGCCGAGGAGGCTGAAAACGAGCTTAAAGAGGAGCTTTATAAAGAAGGAGATAAGTTCTTGGAAAGGATTGAGCGGAGCGATGAAAAGAGCTACGTCGGCATCGGCAGGGATTATGTCTTGCTTGACCCCGAGGCCAGCTCAAACTCGGGCGCTATGTTTTCGCAAATCAGGGGATTAAATTACATACCGCAGATTTTCCTGGAACATAAATTCGAGGGCCTGTCTATAGATGACATCGTTGAAAACGAATTTTGGGTAGAAAGCGTCAAAATTCTCAAAGCTCATTTATTCGTTGCCAATCACCCGAACTTGTTTGCTGTCCGGATGATGAATTTTGCATGTGGGCCTGACAGCTTAAAAATATATCAGGAGGAAAAGATTCAGCAGGCTGCGGATAAGCCCACACTCGTTTTATTGACCGATGCACAAACCAATAATGCTCCTTTTGTCACCAGGACCGAAGCCCATGAAAGAGTCGTAAATCAAATCGTGAATAAAAAGTTCCAACTTGAACGAATAAAGAGGCGCCCTCAGGTAGATATGGCAGGACGAACATGGCTGTTCCCCTATATGGGAAATGCAAGCTACATTGCCGCTGCCGGCCTGAGGTTCTTCGGCGTAAACAGTATGGTATTGCCTACAAACACACAAAGGGGATATGAAGTGGCCCGCAAGCACATATATACCGAAGTCTGTCATCCCCTAAAGGGTGTAGTTGGTGACGCCATTGGTTTCCTGCAGCAGGAGATTGAAGCAAAAGGCAAAGAATTCGTCGAAAACAATTATCTCGTTATGATACCCACCACCAGCGGCCCCTGCAGGTTCGGAAAATATACGGAGCTGCTCAGGGATTTTTTAGACAAGGAAGAATTGGAGAAAGTGCCGGTTGCCGGCCCTTCTTCGGAAACAGACTATCTTGACATACCTTTCCCGAGACAGCTTTCTTTTAAAGATAAAGCAAATATGCAGGCCATGCTGTTTAGGGGGATAAAGGCGGCGGATTTACTTGAAGATATTACGTTGAGGTTCCGCCCTTATGCTGAAGATAAAAACCACCTTGAGGAAATTAAAAAGCAGAGATTGGATGAACTCATAAGCATCGTAGAAAGAGGAGCAGAAACGGCGGACCTGCTTAAGTGGGGCCGAGAGACAGTATCTCTGTTCAAGGCAATTGGTAGCACGGGCTTCCAGCCCGTGAAAACACGGTTCCCTCTGGTCCTTTATATAGGCGAAATCTACATGAGGCAGCACGACCCTTATACGAACAATGTAATTCAGCAGTTAGAGCAGCAGCAATTAGAGATGGTAAGGGACCCGGTAACGGATTGGCTGGATTATGTGAATAAGGTAAACGTAAGAAATTCAAAAAGAGACCTCAAATTAGCAGTTAAGAATCTCAAGTTAAGTCGGGCCATGAAGGAAATCAGAAAGCTTGCCAAAGTTGTTCTCAAGGGCGCATATATGTCCCACATTGAGAAAAAGCTGGCCCAGCCATTTCATGAGGTGCTTGCCGGAAGGCACGCTCTTCCAAAGCCGATGAAAATAATCGAAACCCTGCAGGCCCAGCACGAGTTCCACGGGAATATTGAAGGCGAATCTCCCTTAAGCACAGGAATTGCTTATCACTTTATGCACGAGCTTATCCCTCCAAGTGGAGACGCTTATATCTCTGGCATATTTCACGTAGGTCCTTTTACATGTATGCAGGAAGGAGTGGCTACCGCCAAAATAGAAGCTATGGCCGAAGTGCTTAGAAAGAAAAAGCCGGACTTGGTCTTTCCGATTATCCACGCCTTTTTTGGTGAGTCAGCAAGCGCAAATCTCGACTCTGAAATCGCCGTGTTCACAGAGCAATGCTATCAAAAAAGAGCTCTCCTCAGGGAAAAGTACGGTAGCACGGGCTTCCAGCCCGTGCCTAAAGGCGATCGGGGGAAAATTAGAATGCGCACCTTGGATATTGTGGGCGGAAAAACATCACTCAAATCACGAGCCCCGGCCGACAAAACCAGCCCTCCAAAGTAATTATTTTCTTAGGCAGTTCTTTTTTGGCCCCCCTCGTTTGCACTTGAAAGAAAAAGTGCCAAATTGGCAGTCGATTTAGGCGGTTTTCGGCGCTCAAAAAGTGGTTTTTCGCTGATTTTATAGTTTCTATGCGACATGGCTGTTTGGCACGCATTTTGCTTCTATAAATAGCAGAAAAACGATTAGTAAAAATTAAACCTGAATCCGCCAGACGTAAGGCGGGTAAAAGTTAAAGGATAGTAAACAAAAGTCTGCGCTTGTTGTAATGGCGGCTCCATTTTGACAAGGTGTGCAAGTGGAGCCGCTTGTTTTTTATTACTGGTATATAGGCAAAGTAATTAAAGAGGTTTACCCCGTTAGAAATTCCGTTGCCTGCAGGGCAAATATGAAATTTATGATTTCTAACGGGGTGAAGTTATTCACGACTCTGCCAGGGGTCTTCAGTATGCCCGGCCTTGGGAGTGGCGCCGGTGATGGGAATATCAGGACTAATCTTGGCTGGCCTGCGAACAGCTCGGGCCAAAGTTATCTTGCTGACTTCAACAGGACACGTTATCAATTCTGGAACGCTATAGGTTTGCAGCAAGGAATCGTAATAGGTAGGGTCTTTTTGCGGTAGGATGAAGGGCTTGTATGCCCTGCCGTTTTCATCAATATAGCTGAAATAGGTTCGCGTAAATAATCCGTCCAGCCTTTTACTGCTAAAAGTCAGCCATCGGCTGTTGCTGGAGAAGCTGTGCCAGGATTCTGAATATTCACTGTTGATGGGAAGTTTGGAGTATTGTGGCACGGCCATCTTGGCCGTGTCTTCACGGGCTGGAAGCCCGTGCCACAGGTCCATCAGGTACAAGTCACTGCTGGCCTGATACACTGGAAAGCAACCGTAATCACACATACAGAATATCAGAAATCTGCCGTCCGGAGAAATGCGGGGACACAAAATGCTCATACCCGTTTCTTCTGCCGAGAGAACTGTCTCGGGCTGGCCCCATTCGTCTGT
Source organism: uncultured Pirellulales bacterium (assembly GCA_964653945.1). Taxonomy (GTDB): domain Bacteria; phylum Planctomycetota; class Phycisphaerae; order Sedimentisphaerales; family Anaerobacaceae; genus CAZBWE01. The sequence goes on along the minus strand of CAZZHL010000073.1, from coordinate 5,798 downwards.
TTCTACGTTGTAGCTGATTCGCCGTAAGTCATATTTGACTTTGTTATAGAGTTCCGAGGGTATCTCATCGCGATCCGTCCATAGTATTGGAGCGCTGCAAAAATACAGGTATCGGCCGTCCGGTGACCATGTCGGATATGTTTCTAGCCTGTCTTTTTCGGATATACCGGGTGCCGTTTTTATCTTTTGACTGTCAACCAGGTAATAGCAAAGGGCCGAGTCAAGGTCAATCACGTCACGAATCTCCATCGTGGTCTTGTGAAAGAACATTCGAACCTTGTTCATAGAGTATGCGGCCAATCGACCGCTGGGATGCCAGGTTGTGTAGGTCCACTTTGTCCCTATTTTTTGGACTTTTCCGTTGGCGACGAACAGCGTTGCGCTGCCGTACTCGGGACTGCGAATGCCCAGTGTCATATAATCAGGCGTATTGTTTAAGAAGGTATGGCAATTGAGGCAGCCGTAACTGAAAAGCTGACCGTGCAGAACTGCTTTGTTTTCATAATTTTCCAGGTTACGCTGATAAACGCCTATATTCTTCCACCAGTTAAATAAAGGTTTCATGAAGCGATATACCAGATAGCTGTCAATGTCCTCTTTTGCAATAGTGTTAGTAATTGTTTCATATCGGCTCCAGCCTTCCAGCCGTGAGCCTGTCGAACGGTGACCGTCTTTGTTCTTCACATAAACATCGAAAGAAAGCTGCCTGCCGCGGTTATTATTTAGCAGCAGCCTCCATCGCCGAAGGGGAATTTCAATCTTACCTGTTCTGCTGGTGATATTGATTGGCTCGCCGTCTGTCGAGTATATTTTGACTAAGTACCTTGTGCCTGGCTCAAGAACCGCGAAGTTCAAAGGAGCTATGTTTGGCGGAATAACCGTTCCTGTATAATCCGGCTTAATGGTGGGCGTACGGCTGACACGCGTGCAGTCTTTGATTGTCACTGTGCCTTTATTTGATGTAAAGTACAATACAATTGTCACTGCAGCGGTCGCACAGACCAGTATAAGGCAGCTATATAGTTTTCTCATCTTCTTGTTCCTGGCGCGCCGAGGATTCTTGGTATATCAAAAACATAATATAGAAAATAGCTGTTGGCGAAATCGGGCCCCAATGCCTGCCTGATACGCCCCTCGTTGTATTGGCCGCCGTAGAGGTTGTAAAGTCCGCCGACTTTTTTAGCTCGTTCGATAGTTTCGGGTCGTGGCTGCCAGCCGGCAACGGACAGGTCTTGCTTTTTACTTTTCGCCATATAAATAACCATCGCTTCTTCATAGTATTGCGGCAGTCTCTCGCAATCAAGGTCATTAAGACGACCGATATTGGCCACAACCTTTTCTAATTGCCCGGTTAGCAGATAAAAAGCCATCATATATTCGAACGCCATCTTGTTATTCTTATTTTTATCCAGAAGCTCAGAAAAAAATTTATCGCCGAACACTTCACTGATGTTTTCTGCATTGGAAGCAACTGAACGTATGTATTGAATCCTTTTGTCGTTTGCTAATTCCGGGTCCTTTTCAAGGCGCTGAAGCATCTCTCGTCCACGATGGCCGAATATCACATCCTTGCTCAAGGCTCTCAAGAAGACCTTTGCGGCCTCAGTTTGACCTTTGACCAGCTTTATTGTCGCAAGCTGTTCAAGAACTAAAGGACTGCTGCCCGCAATTTCCATATATTCAAAGGCCGACCTTTCGGCTTCCGCGATGTGTCCAAGCTCCAGAAGAAACTCGCTCACCTTTAGATACATCCTGTCGGAGAGCATTTTCGCTTTAACGGTAAGCATCAAAGCAGAGAGATTCTGTGGATAACGGAACATTTCGTCGCCAAGCCTGCCGGTATAGTACAACGCCCGGTCAATGTCATGAATGCAGTAGATATCGTATGATTTGGGCTGGATGCGGCGAGCCGTCTGGAGAACTTCAGGCCACATTTCCTGGTGGGCAAAATAGTCCACCTGTACCAGCTTCTTTTTCGTACCATTGAATGAAACAAAAATGCTTATAGCGAGAATGAAAATCGGCAGCGTTGTTTCTATCGCCCGGGCAGCTTTGTTGTTTTGGAAAAACCACCGGAGCTTTCTTGCCTTCGAGGATTTATGCTTGGCACGCATTTCGGACTTGTCTGCTGCTTGCCCGCCTTGCTGCGAGGCTTGCTCGCCATCTGTGTGGCGGGTTCGTAAGGCGGACCATAATACCGCTGCGAGTAACGCCAGCGGAAAGAGAAAATAAATACAAATTACGATGTTTTTAACCCACGGGTCAAAGCTTAATCGAGCCAATAATAATTGAAGATGGATGGCTTTCGTTTGTATGGCAAAAAGGTATTTGGCGGCAAGATAGGTGCTGATTGCTGCTGCTGGAAACAGTATTTTGAGAACCCTTCGCTGTCCGGCAAAAAATTCATAAATCGTTACTATAAATGCAAAGACAAAACTTGCATTGAGGGCAATATAGTACAATAAAGCAAACATAACCAGGAACACCGCTGCACGAGTCACGTTGCTGCGAATGGTCATCTTTTCATACACAACCGAGAGCCAGAGTGCGGCCAGCAAAGATAGAAAAGGGGTTAGTTGGCTGTCATAACGATTATGTATCATCAGTAGCATCACCGCCGGGATATAGCATATAATTTGTAATCTCCCCCTTGCCTGCCCTCCATAGCCCGGAGGGCGTCGGAGGGCCGATAACCTGACAAGAATCTTGGCAGCGAGATACATGAGCCAGGCGACTGCTGTGGCAACCAGTGCTCCCAGCCAGGAGAAGTAATAAAGTTGTGACAAAAACCCCCCTATGTATTCGGCCACACCGCCTGGATAACTCAGTGAGCTTTTGAGAAACTCCCAGTCCACTGAAAAAGCCGGATAAGCTATGAAAGTTCCGAAGCCGTGATATATGAGGCAGGGCTCAATAAGTAGCCAGACATACAGATAGAAGCATACAAAAAATATTATGGAACCATCATGTATGTTCCGGCTTCGCGACGTCATTTTTTGTTCAGTAGAGCGCATTGCAATTATTTCTACCAGCGTTTACCCCGTTAGAAAGAAAGCTCTGGTCTCTATCTACCCCGCTAATATTGGGGGCTTCTAACGGGGTTTACGTAACAGCACTTTTAATCGTATATTTATACGTTGGTTTGCTTATTTAGGTTTGCCTGCTTAGCAATTGCAGCCGTTGCTTCGATTTCGAAGAGCAGGTCGTCACGACAAATATCAGCTACGGCAGTTAGAGTCGGCCAGGCCAGATTGCCATATTCGTTCAAGAAGAGCTTTTCGGCCTCTGCGGTTTTACAATAAGCAGTTGCCTGAACGACATCATTGTCGCCGCCTTGCATCTCGCGTAGAACTGCTCGCACATTGTTGATTGATTCTTCGATTTGCTTTTGGGCATCTCCTATATTTGTGGTTTTTCCATTCATGCCAATACTGGCTGTTCCTGAGACAAAAAGCGTCGTTCCTGCTGGCGTCTTGACGCGGGAAGCTCGCGAGAAGGCCGAACCGTATTTGAGAGCAGAGTTTTGATTGCCGCCGGCGTTAAGGTATTCTATTGATTTATTTGGGCCAACTACTGCCACCAGGTCCATCCCACAAATCGCCCCGTTTCTGGGAACGATGCCAATGCCGGTGCTGGCCGGCATCCTGTTTACTGTACCATTGCCGATAAGTCCCCGCTCGGCGAAAAACCTGTTTCTTGTTTTGTTGAATTTATTATACCATGAAAGAATATCACCTAACCACATCCATGTACGAGGCACCGAATGCATATCAGTGCCTGCTTGTTTCAAAACCGCCTCGGCCTTTTCTAACATTAATTGCGTCTGTTTAGCTGCTTGCCTCGCCTCAGGAGCTTGAATACATGAGATGGTAAGATAATCATTATCACCGACATGCACCAATCGCCCGCAAGGCATTGTTCCCGAGCGCAAAATTTTCGGTCTGCCTCCGGCGGATAGAGCATGCACTTGCACACCAGCAAGTTGGCCGTTGATTCCTTCTGGGACCACTAACCATGCCGGCTCCACGCCATCATCGTAGCTGCCGTAAACATCGGCTCTTACCACCTGAGCAATCTGCAAGGCGCTATCAGTACCGAGAACCCTTTCCTGAAGAATGTGGGCTCCCTCTGACTCTAAGACTTGGCGGATACTACTAAAAAGCTCATTCGCCTGTTTTTTTAAGGCAACATTTGGCGTGACCGATGCTGTGATGTAAATCTCAACTGCCTCATCTGACTTAATCTTGCGAGTGTCAATTTTCACAGCCTATTAATCCTAAAAAACCCCCTTTTTTAATCATAAATCGGCGATATGGCCTTCAATCTTAACCTATAAACACGAAGGAATATCCAGGGAAATAATGCAATATCAGGACTATCTGTTGGGCATGTTTGTATTTCCTAAAAAGTGCTGGTCGATTGACGTGCAGCCTTTGGTCCCATAAAAAGATAAAGTTTTTTGGACCCTTTGCCGAATAATAATATCGGATGTTAGGTCGTTTTTTAGTGTTGAAATTTAAAGTTTTATGTTGTATATAAACAGGCGTTTTCTATAGTGAAAAAGGATTTTACACCTCTGGGGTGTCATTAAGTGAGAAAGCCTATAGGTCGGAGACAAACTATATGAGAACTATTGCGATTGTCAATCAAAAGGGCGGTTGTGGAAAAACTACTATATCCATAAACCTCGCAAGTGCTCTTGCTGAAACTGGAAAGAGAATTTTACTGGTCGATATGGACCCGCAGTCGCATTGCGCAGTCGGATTGGCCGTGCCCGAAGAACAGATTGAGCAAAGCATCTATGACGTCCTGATTAGTAGAAGCAGAAACGAACCTATACGTTTGGCGGAAATGCTTTGGCAGATTAATGATAGATTAGAGCTGGCGCCGGCAAGTATTGACCTGGTGGCTTTCGAGCAGCAAATGGTTGGGATTAACGAGCGTGAATACTGCTTAAAGCAATCTTTAGACCAGGTGAGGTCCGAGTATGACTACTCAATAATCGATTGTCCACCGGCCGTGGGCCTGTTAACCTTTAACGCACTGACAGCGGCAACTGATGTTATCGTCCCTGTTGAGACCGGCTACTTTGCGCTGCACGGCCTCAGCAAACAGCTTGAGACCCTAAGAATTCTCTGTGAGCGATGCACACAGCGTATAAACGTCAAAATCCTGGCCAGCATGTATGATATAAGAACGAAAATGGCCAGAGAAATCTTGTCGGAGCTGCGTGCTCACTTCTCCGACAAAATGTTCAAGACGGTTGTTAATTTCAATACTAAAATCAAGGAGGCGTCGAGTTTTGGTCAGCCTATTAATGAATACAACCCTACCAGCAGGGGATGTAAAGATTTTCGGGCGTTTGCCGAAGAAGTTATCGGCGATGAGGCCAAGCAGCAACGACGCCAGATGGTCAACTCGCTGGCTGACCAGCTCGAATCAATTAGCGTCAGCGCTGATGAGTTGTTAAAGACGACAAAGTCGCCGACGCTACAAAGCTATGGCGACGGAGCGCCGGAGATTAAAACTGTGTCGGCGGCAAGGACTGAGCAATCACATTTTGCGGAACAGCCTGCCCCTGCGTCTTCCTTGCCTCCGCGTCTCTCGACGCCTGCCCCCGCGTCTCCCGACGCGAGTCGGGGCGGCGGGCGCGCTGTTCAGACTCAGCCGGCCATTATCAGCGCTAAGCTCTCCGACTATTACGGCGTCAACCAGATAGACGATGCTATTGTTTTTGTAACGCTGTATCCGCGTGCAAATAACGTGCAGATTGCTGGTGACTTCAATAATTGGCAGCC
>CAZZHL010000072.1:0-9344 GCA_964653945.1 uncultured Pirellulales bacterium | reverse complement strand
AAAAGCTTTTTGGCTTTGAGGCAAAAACTTCTTTTGACGAAGGCCTAAAAACAACCATAGACTGGTATGTATCAAATCACAGGCGGACATAGAGCGGGTGTCCGATAATTAAGGTCGAGCTGATAAATATATGGATTATCGCTCGGGTGTCAAGTGCGCTGAACAATTTGCCGAAATAGATGTGGATAAGGCCTTAATTTCAACTTATGGTAAGCAAATTTGGCCTTGATGAACTTTGGATAATAGCTTCTCTTCAATATAGTTAATAAGAAAGTTTAATTTCATGGAAGCTTTACAGATAGATACGTATAACGAAGATGACGTGTCAGTTCTTGACGATTTATTTGAGGAAGACACCGACCAATACATTAGGGGCAGGTTCTTTCGCCGTATAGCAGGGCTGGTTTTTATTGCGTATGCGATAATGGCTTTCGTCTTAGAGATGAAGATGGGCCATTATGCTATTAAGATAGCGATTCTTGTCAGCACCGCCTTGCTATTATTTAGCCGGCCAAGCTATCCATACCTTTTAGGCTTACTCATTCCAGTATACTATTTCTTGAAGACTCGTCCAGATGTAACAGTGGAAGCCAATTATGTTGCGCATTATACCCCGGTAATGATAATATTGATGGCGGTTTCCTGTTGGGCTGGAAAAATCTTTGGGAATTTACGCCGCAATCCGTATCAGCATTTTGATTTAGGCTCATTGTGCCTTTTGGGCATAATTGGCTTAGCTATACTGGGATACGGTAGAATAGAAAATCGTTTTCTATACTTTAACCGAATGGTATATCTGGTCGGCTTTGCTTGCGCATTTTATCTGGGACGTTCTTGTATAAATATCCCGCAGAGCTTAAAGCTTTTGTTAATAGGTCTGGCGCTAGGAATACTGGCTTTTGAGATACCCTTTTCAGTGGGTTTTATATTGAGGCGAGGTGTTAGTATTGCGGGTAGATTAGATTGGTTCAGGTCAGAGATAGGGGCAGGGACGGGGATAGGTTCAGAATCTGGTACTGTATTAGTGCCCTTTGCATTGGCATATTCCTTGAGCAGTAGCGCCATTTCACTCAAGACCCGGCGAATTGCTTTATGGCTGGTGGCAGTTCCCGCGGCAGTGGTCATAATGATTTTTTTAAGCAAGGGGGCTGTTCTTCTATTACCTGTCATTGTATTCCTTAACCTTATATTTTCTGCACAACGGAAATCTGCTATGTTGGCGGCGTTAATTGCTGCGATCCTTGGGGTGTTGGCTTTTGTTCTGTTTCCGGGGCTATTTATAAGCTTTATAGAACGAATGGCAGATTTACCGAGGGTAGCAGCTACGAGAAGCGTAATAAGAACGGAGGCCATAGGATTTGGCTTGTCACATCCTTTACTTGGGATTGGTGCCGGTCAGTATGCGCTCCTCGGGGAAGTGTCCACTGCCCATAATGAAGAGTTGAATATATTAGCCGAGCATGGAATAATAGGGTTTCTTTTGTATATCTTGTTTTGCATCTATCTTGTATATATGGCGTTGAAATTGCGCGCATCCAAGTATTTTTCAATGCGTTCATTAGCCGGAGTATTCCTGGTGTTAGTGCTGGTACATTTTGCATACATTCAGATCCAGCCTATGTATTTTAATCGCGGCGGGTTATTGTTTAATTTTCTCGTTGGCATGTTAGCAACATTGTACTATAGGTCTCAGAGTGAACAAGAAGTTACTGAAGAAGGCCTGTAAAGACCCACAATGACACAAAACCGCCGGTTTATTTACCCCCCTGTGAACATTTACTGTTGTTGAAGGTTCTATAACCACGCCAATATAGTCGGCACTCAGCAAAGTTGATTATGATGTCCAAGTTATATGGAGAATGTTTATACCATTTTGCAGTGAAGGAGCCGTCAACAGCACGCATCACTGACATAAGAACCGGCGACCCTGAGATTTTGTGGTTACAATCTATGGGAGTTATGGATCCCTATCTTTCTTTTCATCCGAAATTGAGCTCTAAGTGGGGTGATTCTCAGCCCTTCGGCCTCTGTCATGTAACACTAACCAGCCCCAAAGGCCAGGTTATCTGGGAAGCCGGAAAAAACTATGGGGCGAAAGGCCCCTACTTCTCTCATTTTTCTGATGGCATGACAGCTGTTGACAGTATTTCAGATAAATCTTCGCGTGTTTTAGTCTGTGGAACGAAAGCTGGCAAAGGTATTCTACGAATTTTTGATTTGAGTTCGGGTCATCTTCAGAAGGAAATAATACTGCCTCGGAATGATTATACGTGGATTCTGTCCGGTCGTGGAGAAAAAACTCACGGTGGAAGGATGATTGTTTTAACAACCCAGGATGTCGGCTATTACCCTGGTGGGCATGGCAGGCATAGTGCTCTGTTTTTAGATGCACAAGGGTCTATAATTAAGGAGGTGCAAGTAAATGGCGATGGTCATTTTCCGGCCTGTTTTGATGCGGACGGAGATGGATTTGATGAATTTATGTTGGGTTACGACCTTTTTGACCACGAGGGTACGCATCTTTGGCGGGCTGAATATTGGCAAGACAAGCCTATACGAGCTCTGCATCAGCATGCAGATCAGGTAAACATCTATAGAGCACCTGGTGACAAGTCGTGGTCAGCCATTATCGCTGGTAGTGATGCAGGCCTTTACCGAATAGATTCCCGGGGTCGCACGATTTGGCGAAAGTCTTTCTATAAACGTATCAAACGATTCCGCTTTTTGCCATGGCCACATCCCTTACATGTCCAATTCTTATGCGTGGGCAAACTTCTACCAAATGATACGAAGGACTATATTTTCGTTTTACACAACAGGTACTGCATGACCTTACTGGATATGGATGGCAAAGTTCTGTGGCGAGGGAAGCTACCTGAGAACTGGCCTGGCGGCAGACCTGCCTGTGTGGGCGCAGATACAATTCACATGGGTACACCAATGGTTCTGTGGAGGAATCCGCTTGGGAATGGACAGGATTTGCTTATTTATAATGAGGCAGGCTGGCCATATGCCATTGATGGTTTTGGTGAGAAAGTAGTTGATTTTAGCTGGCCTTCGGAGGCAAGGCAGCCGGATATTTTTAATCTTCCCGGTTTTCCAGAAATTGGTCCGGAACCACCTGTCAGGCCCGATGACTGGGGATATGGGTATCATTGTCTTGTGCATGATATCAATGATGATGGCCGAGATGAGGTTCTTATCTATGACCGGCGGTTTTGTTGGGTTTATCAGATTGATAGCGAACCGAAAAATAGCAAAACCGGATAGACAAGAAGTAAGAGGCAGTTGAGATATTATGAGCGGGTTCAGAGTTGCTCTAAATTCCATTTTTAATTTCGGAGGAGTTGCTGCAGGAATTATCATCACCTTTTTCCTGACCCCATTTGTTGTTGCTAAACTTGGCAAAGAAGCTTATGGAGTCTGGGTAACTGTCGGCTCGGTTGCTGCATATTCATACCTACTAAATGTAGGCTTTTCCAACGCCGTAACACGATATGTCCCAATAGCACGCACTCAGAAAAACATTACCTACCTTAATGAGATAATTTCCACTTCCAGTGCTTTTTATGCGCTGGGAGGTCTGGTTATGGCGATTTTAACGCTGACTTTCGCACCATTTGTTCCTGATGTTTTCAATGTTCCGGAGAATCTGGCTAAGGCGAGTATAATTACATTTTTGTGTGCAGGTTTGAGTATTGCGATTTCGATGCCATTAGGAATTTCGCTTGGTTTTATCACCGGACTGCAGCGATATGATATTTCAAATGGTGTACGTTTGAGCATGACTCTTTTACGCACAGTAGCGGTTGTGGTATTTCTTTCTATTGGCTATGGTTTAGTTTCAATGGCCGTAATCGATGGTTGTATGCGATTGTCGATACTTGGTTTATACTGGCTTTTTATCAGGCGATTAGTACCTGATTTTACAGTTTCAAAAACCCATGCGAAATGGTCTCTTTTCAAGGAGTTGATTGGTTTCGGATTCAACACGTTTATTTACGTAATTGGTTCTCTATTGATTTACAAATCAGATATTATTATTATCGGTATTCTGCTTGGTCCGGAAAAGGTAGCCATTTATGCGATACCTGTTATTTTGATGGGTCTGATAAGTACCCTGGTAACTGCTGCGACAAACGTTCTGCAACCGGCGGCGGCAGCAGAATATGCCAAAGGCAATATTAAACTTCTGGGCGACTATTATGTATATGGCCTGAGATATACAGTATTATTTCTTGCGCCGGTTGTATCCCTTTTATTGATTCGAGGTGCTGATTTTATTACTTTGTGGATGGGTCATGATTTTGAGCTTTCCGGCAGATTACTACCTGTCTTATCAATTGCACAGTTTATATATATTTCCCAACGGAGTTCCTTTCAGGTTTTAAGCGCTGCAGGCAAGCATAAGTTCTTTGGTGGAATAACAATTGCTACAGGGGTTACCAATATCACAATATCTGTTATACTCGTAACCCAGTTTAATTTAGGATTGTGGGGTGTGGCTTTTGGAACGTTTTTCCCAATGCTACTTTTGGGAGGCGTAGTTATCTTTGCCTATAGTTCCCAAAAGCTTGGTGTTTCGATGTGGCATGCTGCACAAAAGTCATACTTGGTAGGATTTATTTCGGTCGTGCCTTCGGTATTAGTGTTATTAGTCTGTAATGCTTATTGGAAAGTCGACAATTGGTTTATGTTGGTCACCCAATGTTCTTTGGCAATGCTGTTATGGATGGTTTGTACATGGTTTGCCGTTTTTAGCAGGGTAGAAAAGAAAAAAGTAATTAATGGACTCGCTCACATCAAGATGAGGATATTGCCGTGAATATCCCAAAGGTTGCGGTAATTGTTTGTACATACAATATGGTGCGTTATCTGCCCGAATCTCTCGATAGTGTTTTGGAGTTGAGATACCCCAATTTGGAAATAGTTGTTGTTGATGATGGTTCCACAGATGGAACGCAAGATTTGATTAAAGAAAAGTATCCTCACAAGGTTACCTGCATACGCCAGGAAAATCGTGGATTATTCGCGGCTCGAAACACAGGAATCAAAGCGGTGCCGGACGCCGACTATTACAGTATTGTGGATGCCGACGACAGGATCCATCCATTGAAGGTATGGGATGAAGTTGCATTTTTGGAACGACATCCTGAAGTGGCTGTATGTTTCAGTAATATCGCTACTTTTCAAAAAAGTATGAATGAGGCACATTTAGTGTGGGATGTTCACGATTTGCTGGGTAAGGACCAATTATATGGCCGAATTGAGAATCCCATTGAGAAAATAGCCAAATACCTGGCTTTTACCTCGGTTTCGACTTTAAGAGCGACGGCTTTGCATGCGGTTGGCAATTACGATTATACCTTAAAATGCAGTGGTGATTTTGACCTGGCTATTCGGCTGACCAGAGTAGGTGGTATTGGTTTTATTAATAAGGCACGTTATTTATGGCGTCGAGAAAGTCAGGGTATGACCACATATATACAGGATCGCATAGTTGTTAACACAAGAATCTTTGAAAAAGTCTGGGAAAACTCGTCCGATTACAGTGATGAAGAGCTAAAACTATTGAAACAACAGGAACGAACTTTTACATGGCAAGCGCTAAAGGGAATAGCTGCGGACAGAGTCGATCGTCAGCTAACTAATTTCGTTCAGCGAAAACTTCTTCAAGATGCTACCTGGCGTGATATCGTAAAACTGTTTTTGATAAGGTGCGTGATGCATCTGGGTATAGGCAAAGCAACTTCTGCATGGAAGGCTCGTCGCAGGATTAAGCAGCGAGAGCCTAGTAGATCACCGAGTATAGAGAAAATATTGGATGATATGTCCGTATGTTTTGATTCTATAAATCCTTAAAGGTACCTATATGGTGTAGAGTCCTATCAAATAAAACATTATATAGGAGTTCAAAATAATGTCCGCGATTGCAGGGATAGTTTGTCTTAAGAAGAACGACAAAGTTTCAAGCGAAGAATTGGTGCCGATGCTTGATGCGATGAAAGCAGGATTATCTTCTAAATTAGACATAGAGGTTATACCGGAGTGTAGCGCAGTTCTGGGCCGAGTGTCTTATGGTTTTGATGCCGATTATGTCCCTCGCAAACGCGCATCTGATAAAGAGCCGCGATTGTTCTGGACGGGCGAATTGTACAATGATGATGCAGGTAATTGTGGAAATTATGGAGATTACATTCTTGAGAGATATCGTAAGAATAGACTGGAGGACTTCGCGCAAGGTCTGCGTGGTTCATTTTCACTTGTAATCGTGGACCCATCGACTGGCTCTGTGAACCTTGTCACAGACCATATAGCGTCGAACACCTTGTTTGCCGTAGTGCACAGAGACAGGTTCTATTTTGCCTCAGAAGTCAAGGGGTTGCTTGCCATCCCGAATTTTACTGTTCGCCCGGATTTGTTGGCGGCATTATCTTTAGCTGCTTGTGGTTTCTTCGTTGATCGCAGAACATTAGTAGAAAACGTCAGTGAAGTTGACTATGCAACGATTTGTCATATTAAAGACGGCAAGATTCGTTCGTGGCCTTATTGGCGATACTATGTTGAACCGGAGTCTGACCGAGGACGTAAAACTTATATAAAAGAACTTGCCCCTTTATTGTGTCAAGCAGTACGTCGTTGCGTAAGAGAGGGAAAATGCGCTATAATGTTAAGTGGTGGTGTAGATTCCCGCGGTATTCTTGCCTGTATGGAAAATCCTCGTCAGATTAAGGCAATAACCCACACATTAAGAACTAAGCAGACAAGACATAATCTGAGTGATTGGGCTGTAGCTGAAAAGGTTGCTGAGATGCTTGGTGCTGAGCTATCGGTTTTCCAGGCCGATCCGAATGATTTCATTGCGGCATTAAGGCAGTCTGCATATTACTCAGATGGCGCATCTGGTTTTATCTATGAAAATGTTTGGGGAGAGATTAGTAAAAAAACAAACATAGAATTTTTGATAACGGGTGATGAATGCATGGGCTGGAGAACAGGGCTCTTATCTAATAAACAATTGCTTCCCTGCGTGCATGTGCATTCGGTGAAAAAATTAGCGCAGCTGCAAGCATTACTGCGAAAAGATATAAAGGATTTCTTAATCGATCAGTCACAGGAGCAGTTGCAGGCAATTGTTAATAACTGTCATGCACATTTAACAAATGACCGTGTAGATGAAATTTATCTATCGCAGCGTATATTTCATTTTGTTAATCCAAAACGAAGGGTCATTGCCAGACATGGGTTTGGTATACGCCAGCCATGGTTAGACATGGATATCCTGAATTTTATTCGTAAACTGCCTGCATCTTACAGGTTAAGCAAGAATCTATTCAGGGATACCCTTGCTTATCTGAATTATGATTTGTTTAAATTGCCGCGTTCCAGAGAATTTGAATCGGTCAACTATCATAAATACCTTGTCGAAGGCGAACGTGATAGAAAAGCAGTTTCCAAAGTAATTTTTGATAATAATCCATTTGTTGAGGAGTTGTTTAATATTTCAGCGCTTCGTACCCTTGTCGATGCTGTTTGTAAGGTAACGGATGAGGCTCCAAATGAGAAGCATTTTAAGCCGCTTACGCTATTACCAATGGGTTTAAGAGAGCGGCTTGCCGCAACTTATCGTTACTTGGTAAACCCTGCTCCTCATTTAAGTGGGACTGCCTTACTATTGCGCATAATGACTGTGGCAGAAGCTCTTAAACAGCTGAATAACCGATTTGCCTCGATTGATACTGATAACTGCAGTAGAGGTAGTTAAGGATAAGAAAATATTCAGATCGGGAATTAAATAAATGTTTGCCAATCTTAAAGATGATTATATTCGATACGGAGGCAAAAAAGGTAACTTTCTACTGTTTTTTTTAAAGGCCCTTCGAGATGCAGGTTTTCGTGCGGTTATGTTGTATCGTATCGGCCATTGGTGCCGAAAACATCATCTGGGTGTATTGGCCGGCATCTGTGAAAGATTAATGCATCATCTTTGCCTTTGCTGGATAGGTACCAGAGCCGAAATCGGAGGGGGCTTCAAAATTGCACATTGTATCGGTTTGATAATAGGGGGAGGAACGATTATTGGCAAAAATTGTGACGTGAGGCAAAATACAACTTTTGGTGGTAATTACAGCAAGGTTGGACCAGATGGACGTATGCTGCCAACACTTGGGGACAACATATCGGTTGGGGCTGGTGCTATAATTCTTGGGCCGGTCAAAATTGGTTCAAATTCAATCATTGGAGCAAATGCCGTAGTAACCAAGGATATCCCTGAGAATGTTATCGCCGCTGGGATACCAGCCACGGTCATCAAAGACAAATGGGATGAGAGTACTGGTAGAAAGTATTAGGACTAAAGGTTCTCGTATCAATGAAAATCGTTCTCTTTGAGTTCGTTATACATTTTGGCGGCGGGCCGCAACTCTTGGCGGATACGGTAAATCGCTTGGCCCACCTTGATGACATTGACATCGAAGTTATTGATGCTTACGGAGTTTGCAAATCTTATCATGCCAAACTTAAAGAAGCTCCGGTAAAAGTCCATGTATTGCTCCACGATGCTAAGGATGTCTGGATTGGATACCATAAGCATAGATTAATTAGGCTCTGGCGTATTCTTTGTCAGCTCCCCGTTTTCTGGCGTTTACGAAAGAAACTTATTCGCAAAATCCGTGAGATTAATCCCGACATTATCTGGTCGAACAGCCCAAAAGGGTTTTTGCTGCTCGGCTTGAATTTTGGATTACTACGTTATCCGCTGGTAAGAGAGTATATCGGATGCCACGATGCGGCTTCTATTGTTAAACATGACCGATGGCTGCTGAAGCACCGTGCAGATGTGGTTATGGCTATTTCCACTGAAACGGCAAAACAATTGCAACTTGCCGGTGTGCCGGAGGAGAAAATAAAAGTAGTTTTTGATACAATAGATATGGACGATACTCTGAAAAGAAGTATGCTGCCGCCTGAAGAGCCTCTGCCTGGGCTTAACAAACACCCACGATTACTTGTAGCGGCGACGCTTCTCCCTCAAAAGGGCCAAGATACAGCGATAAAAGCTGTTGCCCGTCTCAAATCCCAGGGATTAGAGCCGACATTATGGTTGGCTGGAGACATCATAGGTGACGAACAACCTTATCTTAAGCACTTACAGGATATGGTGGAGGAATTGGGTATCTCCTCAAATGTACACTTTCTCGGCTGGCGTTATGATGTCCCTGCAATTATGAATCAGTCGGATATGGTTATCGTTACCTCTCATGCAGAAGGTTTCTGTCATGTTGTCCTTGAGGGGATGCTTTTAAAACGTCCGGTTATCGCAACTTCCGTGGGAGGTATTAAAG
>CAZZHL010000071.1:0-9389 GCA_964653945.1 uncultured Pirellulales bacterium | reverse complement strand
TCGCAGAGAACATCAGCGATATCACGCACATGTGAGTCGCTATCGTCCTGAGGAACATAAAGGTCACTCAGTCCGCGTATCGACTGGTCCTCTGTACCACCCTGACCTGGTTCTAAGTATTCTCTAAAAATTTTTATTCCGGCTCTTATCTAAAAAAGGTTATAGTTGCTATCAGGTACGAAACTGAGATTACTCCTCCGTCAACTTTAAAACAACTTTCACATCTTCCGACTCAAGCTCAACAGAAGCATCACCAATCCGAGTAACTTTAAGGTCTTTTATTGAACCTCCCTCATAAAGAATTTGGTCATCAATCATACAGCACCTGCCCTGCTCCGACTGCATAATACACAAAAGCCGCATTCCGTTGGCCTGCTGCCTGAGCTGCTGTTGCAGAAGCCTTTCAGCATCAATATCGAATTTTTCATTGTCGCCTAATTGGCTCCTTAAGCTGGCCAAGAACTTCTCAAGCTCAAACGGGTTCCTTAGCAGCTCATCGACCTCCACCTGCAGGACATCCGAAAATTCATAAAACTTCCCGACTATCTCATCCATCCGGTCATACATTTCAGCTCTGATGCCGGTGAGTTGCGTGATGGCCATCTCAATCCGGGCTTCTTCAGCATTATCGATATCCGCTGATGCTGTTTTAGGTGTGCTCTTTTTTATCATAAAGCAAAGGCACAACAAACCTATCCCAAACAAGACAGCAAGCAACATCGTGCTCTTGCGCACATTTTTACTCTTAGCTGCTACTGTAAAATACTCTTGCTCTTTTGTGTCTTTGGTGTGGTTTGCTTTTGCACCTCCCGGCATTTGCTGCTCAGACGTATTTGAAACTTCCTGCTCTCGCAAAAATGATAACATAGCTAAGCTCCATTAAAACTTGTAAATTAGTTAAGTGGTGGTCACCAATCACCATTCACTATTTAAGTGGTTTTATTCTGGAAAAATATACTCACTATAAAATCAGCCGATATCTGGCCCTCGTCTTTTTTTTGCTTCTGCAACTGAAGCTCACGTACTTTCATAATGCGTGGCAGTTTCTCAAGCTCCAGAAGGAAGGAATAAAACGAATTGAAATTTCCCTGCAACTGCATTTTTAACGGCTGTTCCACATAGCCGCTATTATCTTTCATCTTTAGTGTTCGGATTGTTTTGGGTTTCAGGCCCTCCCTTTGCGCAATAACTGTCACCTGCTCAAGCACTTTATGGATTTCACTTGTAGGCGGCAGCTTGCTCTCGAAAAATTTGATTGCCTCCTGCAATTGCTCAAGCTGCTTTGTAAGGTCTTCAGCCACTGCAACAGTTTCTTCAAACTCGGCTAATTTATCCAATTTTGTTTGTACGCGCGCTTTTGCCTCTGCCAAATGCTTGTTAGTCGGCTTAATCATATATTGGTAGCCAACTACAGCTACACCCAACAACAAAACGAAAAAAATAGATTTTCTAAAACCGCTTACCATAACTTTCCTCGCATTTCATATTTTATATGATACTTTGCACATAACATATTAGTTACCAGCACTAAAAACGCCGTCCTGTTTCCGCAGTTCTTGAACTAATTCTCGTAATGTCATCCTTCTTAAGACGGACGTTCTTTTTAAGCATTGCCGTCAGCTTGAATCGTCTGAAGGTTCCGCCTTCGATTTTGTGCTCTTTTGACTCCACCAGCGCCACATTGTCCAGTAATCCTCCGGAGGCTGATAGTCGCTCAATATAAGCAGCAACCTGAAGGTCACTCGGAGCAATACCTTCAATCTCTATATTCGTCTCTAACAACTTTTCCCGTGAATCACGCGACTGAGCTTGAGCTGATGCCATTTTAGCCTGCATCTCCTGATATTTACTGGTTGAGCCAACGGAACGACTGGTCTGCTTGGGTTCGTTCTGAACCAAGCTTAGCTTCAAAAGTGAGACCCCCGACGGCAGATTATTCGTTAAAGACGCCAACAAAATACTTCTCGGCACCGGCTCAAGCAGCTCAGCAGTGGTAAGAGCCGTCTTCATCATTGTCCTTCGTCTTGTCTGAAGCTCTTCAAACTGCTTTACGGCCTCCTGAATCCGAGTTAATTTTGTATTTATAAGTTTTTCCTGAGCACGGTAGGCATGCTGGCGTATTTTGATAGTTACAAACGAACCGCCTAACGCTGCCATTACCACGACGAGCAAAACTAAATACATCAAGTTTGTTCTTCGCGACTCATTGCTTTGAACGTAGTCATCAGGTACAAAATTTATATTAAGCATTTTTATCTACCTCTCTTTACTACCACATCAATACTCTTTATTGCATTTGGTACTTCTGCTCCTATGGCAAGCTAAGCCCAAAGGCAGTAGCCCAGTTAATTTGTTCCTTTTTCTGGATAGATATCTCAGCAGAGCCGGAAGACCTTCTATCCACTCCAAGACGCCATGGTTCAGTTACTTCCACTGCCGCAAAACAATTTCCTACTTGCGCCGGCATTTCCAATTGCTTCGCTATCGTTGTGTATATATCTTTATATACAGGCTGGCCCGAAAGAAAAACCAAACGCTCCATTCGAGCGCCACGGTGCATCAAGGCGAATTGGTGTTTGCAGGCATTCAGCTCAAACACCAATCTCGTCAGTATTTTCTCTGCACTCGTCTCGGCGGAGGCTCGCTGAGCCGTAGCGGGATCAGAAGAATCTTCATCACATTTGGAGTTTATCAGGTCTTTGAGCTGCTTTGCTCCTATAGAGATAGAACGAGCAAAAAGAAGATTTTTATGACGACAGATTACAACATTCGTACAGTTTGACTCTATACAAACGAGCATCACAATCGCCTCTATATCGGATTTACGCCTGCCAAAAAACTTGGTATAGGTGCTGGTCAACGCCGCAGGCCAAACACCAATAGATTTAATCCTCAAGCCGGCCTTTTCGTATATCGCTAAATGTCTATCGATAATCTTGCGTTCGGTTGCCATCACCAGAGCATTGTTATCCTCCGTCTGGATATACTTTATCATCGTATTTTCTCTGATGGGCTCGAAGGGCAGTTTTTGCTTTATCTTCGAGAAGATAACATCGTACAGCTCATCACCATCCGTCTTCGGTATTCTTACATGGTCAATAAATACCTCGTTTGCCGGCATCGCCGCTATGACATCTCTTCCATAAAATTTACCCCTCGCCATTACCTGTCGGATGGCTTCGATAGCCCATTTTTGCCACTCGATGCTACCGGATTTGACACTAACAGGCCGATTTTCAAAACCGCCGTTAACCAAACTTATGCCAGAGCCGTTATCTCTAAGCTGGGCAACCTTCACATTGTCCTCTCCTACATCCACACCAATTGAATACGTATTATTTTTCAAGAACCAAGCCATCTTTACCTCTTTTAGAAAAGCACATCATATATCCCTGCCACCTCCTAAAGGCCGTAGGGATTGCTGTTTTTTTGACCCTTACTGCAAATGAAAACCCTGCCTGCCGCCCCGCCTTGCATCGTGAGACGCGGGGGCTGGCATCCGACTACATTCATCGTCTAAGATGATACCCATATTAAGCTACCTCAGAGGCCGACAAAACGGGATTTGGAGGCAATCCCGATTTGTCAACAATATCAAGTAAAATATAAGAAACAAAAGGCAGGCGAGCCAAACCCCAGCGCAAATATTGGGACGTTAATTTGCAGAAAATTCAAAAGATTACTGCCGGAAATACGGATGAAGAAACCTTATAGGACGAGAGAATTAGTTAATTGGTGAGTGGTTAATTGAGATTGCTTTATTGCTATGCTCCTCGCAATGATTTTTTAATAGATTCCTCGACTTCGCTCGGAATGACCGTGCTTATTCGGCTTTTAGCTGGCGTGTCATTAAATCGGCAATAGCGGCCTGGACAGGTTTATTCTCAAACAATACTTCATAGACCGCCTGCGTTATCGGCATCTCAATATTATATTTGTGGGCAAGAGCTACAACGGATTCGCAGGTGGCAATACCCTCCACAACGGATTCGTTAGCGGCCTGGGCCTGCTCTACGGTTTGGCCTTTGCCAACCCTTTCTCCAAATGAGCGGTTTCGGCCTTTCGGCGAAATACAGGTCGTTACCAAATCACCCAGCCCGGCTAAACCAGCAAAGGTCTGTGGCCTGGCTCCCATTGCAACGCCAAGACGACGTATCTCGGCAAGGCCTCTGGTTAAAAGGGCCGCCTTGGTATTGTCGCCGGCACCAATACCATCTATTATCCCCGCTGCTATGGCGATGATATTTTTGCACGCAGCAGACAACTCAACGCCGACAATGTCGGTATTAGTATAAACGCGCAGCCAGGAACAATTGAAAGTGTGCTGGATATCTTTGGCTAAAGACTCATCCTCGGAAGCGGCACAGGCTGTAGCCGGAAGCTTTCTGGCTAATTCGTCTGCAATAGTTGGGCCGGACAAAACAGCATATCTCGATGCTTCCGCCTTCGCTGAAGCTACGGCGGACAAGCGATTCTCGTCCAGCACATCAGCGATTATCTGGGTCGGACGCAGAAGTGTTTCATTTTCGATTCCCTTGGTAACAGAAACGATGGGGATGTCCTCAGGGACATAATTTTTCAGGCGGGTGAAGACTTTGCGGATATATTGACACGGCACTGCACAGATAAGCAGGTCCACACCGGCGGTTATCTTTTTATCATCCGGCTCAAATACAAGGGCTTCGGGCAGCTTATAGCCAGGCAGAAATTTTTTGTTTTCGCGACACTTTTCAATATCAGCCAACTGCCGGCTGTCATAACCCCACATTCTTATAACGTGGCCCGTCGTTCGTGGCTCGTCGCTCGATTCAGATTTAGAGCTTTCTGCTTTTTCGCAGAGCAGAATTGCCATGACAGTAGCCATTCCGCCATCGCCGATTATGCAGATAGTCTCGTATCTCGTACCTTGCATCTCACCCCTCGTTTTTCGCATTTTATTCGGCTTATAATTCATAACAGGAGCATTAGAGCAGTCATTAACTGGAATGTCAATCTTGATAGTCGGATTTTAAAACAGATTTCACAAGTTTAGCGATTGCAACTATAAATCTGATTTTTTACCTGTGAAGGTTTTCAGCGATATAACATCGAAGCTGACAGTTACAAAAAGACTTGTCCATAAAAGAATACCTGAATTCACAA
The DNA here is from genome assembly GCA_964653945.1 of uncultured Pirellulales bacterium. Classification (GTDB taxonomy): domain Bacteria; phylum Planctomycetota; class Phycisphaerae; order Sedimentisphaerales; family Anaerobacaceae; genus CAZBWE01. Next base: position 4,247 of record CAZZHL010000071.1, on the reverse strand, counting down.
GGTTGCTTGTTTTCAGGTAAACACTCGACTAACCCGGTGTCTGCGGCTTTTTTTGCCTTACAAAGGTTTTTAAACCCCGATTTACAACATTCAAAACCTTTGGAACATTTCATCTGGCTGATGATTTGTTCCATTTTCCTCTTATGCAGCTGTTTATCTTGTGCAGCCGCAGCAAAGGCCCCCCTGTCATGGGTTTTCCGTGGAATCCATACGCCTTCAAAAATTTCCGAGAAATTTTTTTGCAGTCCTATTCTATTTTTCGCCATTGACTATCTCCTCAACCAAACATCTATAATCACTGGCTCCTCTGCTTCGAGGGGCATAAGTCAATACAGATTCGCCGGCACTTGGTGCTTCAGCTAACCTTAGAGTTTTGTGAATAACTGTTTCAAAAACCAAATCCCCGAAGAGTTTGCGCATATTCTGCTGGATTTGCCTGCTAAAGACTGTGCCTTCTTCAACGAAGGTCAATAACAGGCCAAGGACCTCCAGGCAACAGGCGGGAAAATGCCCTCTGATGATGCGTATGGTCTCAAGCAACCGCTTGAGGCCCTCCAACGCATAGTAGTGGACCTGAACAGGCACGATGACATCAGTGCTGGCTACGAGTGCATTAAGAGTCAGGATGCCGAGCGATGGTGGACAGTCAATAATGCATATGTCATATTTATCGCTTACCGTTTTTAGCTCATTGGACAATACTAATTCCTTTCCGGGCATATCGCTAAGTTTCAGCTCGGCAGCCGCGAGCATGACATTACACGGTACCAGATTAAGCCGTTCAACGGCCGTATTTTTTATCACTGTTGAAAGTGAAACCTGCCCATTGGTAAGAGCATCATAAATGGTTCCAACTATTGCATCGGGGTCACATCCTAATCCAATGGTGGCGTGTGCCTGTGGGTCAAGGTCGATTAACAAAACACGCCTTGCCAACTCAGCAAAAGCCGCTGCGGTATTTATGGCAGTAGTTGTCTTGCCACAACCACCCTTTTGATTGACTACTGCTACTGTCCTCATCTTCTCGGCCCCCAATGTCCACCAAAAATCCATTGTGCATTTGAGGATTTGCTTAATGAATTTTGACTCAACAGAATAACCTTATGATCTTATTAAACAAATTCCTTTTCCGCAGGAGCAAGCTTTGCGATAAACCAAAGGAAGCATCCTGACGCTCCTCCTTGAACACAATAAGAAGATTACCCTCTAACGAGAAAATTGTCAAGAAAAACCCGACAAAATGAAAAGATGAAAACTTATCTGCGTAAACCACAGACAAGCTATCAAATGCGGTATTCGGAGCAAGAGAGCAAAAACAGCCTATAGGGGCTGGTTCATTCCTAATAAGTCATCGGCACCTTTTCTACCGCTTGCGTCCACCTTTTGCCGTTCTTTTCAAATTCAACCTTGTCTTTGTATATTTTGACAATGTTAATGCCACGGAGAGCGTCCCCTTCGTGTACTATCCGGTTACCAATTACAGCAGATGGTTCGTCCTCGCTGTAGAGTATGCCGTTTACGAGTCGATACATTGGTGTCATAGTAAATGGTTTAGGAATAGAGAAAGAGCACAAAAGGTTCCGGCCTAATCCTCGTATATCAGCTATTACATTATCCGATTCTTTTATCAAGGATACCAATGTTACCGACAAGGCTATGATGATAAGAATCGGCACCGCTACAGCCCCGCCGGCCCTGTTCTTCAAGTATAACCGAGTGATCCAAGTTAAGATGAATGCACCAAATGCCAAAACACCCATCTGAAATAAGAAGCCATTAGTGTTTTCTATTGCATGTAAACTCATGGGGATGTTCTGTCCATCCTTCAAACTCCCCATGACTGCCAAGACATTCAAGACCAAAAGAATCCACGCAATAAGAATCAGCACTTTATCTGTCTTAGTGAAATGGTTGGACAAATTGTTGTATTTTCTCCGCCACTCTGCCCATCGGTTGGCAGCTTGAATAGTAGCTTTTGCGCGGGTGTTACCACTATTAGAGGACTTTTGTGTAGTGGGATGGAGCAAATTTAGAAGGTCACTGTTTTCGGGTACCTTCACGCTTCGAGAATCAAGAAGCTTTGATATTACTTGATTCACTAACATAGTGTTTTTTTCACGATTTGCCATTGTCATCTCCTTTGACTAATCAGGCATTCCTCATTTTGCACTAAGAAATGGCAGTTTCTTGTGTAGCGCTCTCGGCAGGAATAAAAACAAGCATTTCAACCACCTTCCTTAAGGGAGACCTATGTTTTCTCCGTTGTTGTATTCCAATACAACTGATTTTTTGGTGGAGGAAAAACTGGCAGAAAGGAAAAGGTTTCCTTACCACTATCACTCCTCCTTGACATACCCGCGAATTATATATGCTCAAGTCAATTTGTCAAGAGAAAAAAACTATAAAAAACATTTTTTTTCAAGGGTCAGGATTAATCCTAAAAAGCGGTTCTTTTAACAAAAATCGCGTTTCTCTCCCGGCCTTGACACTTTACAACCAAAGATGAACCGTGAACTTCTTTTCGGATGTGCTTAAAAGAGAAGAACCGCTACTTCATCAAGGCCCTATCAAGGTCAGCAATCAAATCGTCAACATCCTCAATTCCAACTGCAAGTCTAAAAAGCGTGTCGGTAATCCCCAATGCATAACGTGCTCTTTTCGTATAGTCATAGTAGCTTACCAATGCAGGATGTGTTATCAGCGTTTCAACACCACCCAGGCTCGGCCCGATGTAACATAGTTTCAATGCATCCAGGAAGCGTTTCGCAGTATTGATGTTTCCCTTTACTTCAAACGTAACAACACCACCGCCGCCTTTCATTTGTTTCTTGGCTATCTCATAATGAGGGTGGCTTTCGAGGAAAGGATAATATACCTTCTTTATCTTCGGATGATTTTCAAGAAAGCGGGCAATTTCCAGGGCAGACTCATTTTGCTTTTCTACCCGCAACGGAAAGGTCTTCAAACCCCGCAGAAGCAAATAACAGCAATGAGGGTCGATGGTACCTCCCATAGATTTATGCAGGTTGCGGACCCTCTCAACGAGTTCTTTTTTCCCGAGCATGGCGCCGGCCAAAATGTCATTATGACCGGCAAGATATTTCGTACAGCTCTGCAGTACCACATCCATCCCGAATTCTATTGGCCTTTGGTTGTAAGGCGTGGCAAACGTACTATCTATGAGCGTAAGCACTTTATGTTTTTTAGCTATCTTTTTGATCTTGACAAGGTCAAAAATATTCAGATAGGGATTAGTTGGTGATTCGGAAAATATAAAACGCGTGTTCTTTTTGACGGCCTTTTCAAGAACTGTATAATTGCCAAACGGAATAATGGTGCACTCGATAGCAAACTGCTTTAGATAAGACTGGCAAAATTCGAGAGTCTTTTTATAGCTGTCGTCGGTAATGACAATATGGTCACCTGACTGCACAAGGGATAGTATTGTTGTGGTTATCGCACTCATCCCGGAGGAAAAAACAACGCAGTCCTCAGCACCTTCGAGGTCGGCAAGGCGTCTCTCAGCTATTTGTGCAGTAGGATTGCCATACCTGCCATATTCAAAATGTTCCTTGCCCTTCTTGGTGAAATCTTCAATGTGCTTGCTGTCTTGAAATGTAAATGTAGAAGTCTGAATAATAGGCGTTGTTAGTGAATCAGCATATTTTCTCCGCGGCTCACCGGCATGTATTGCTCTGGTCGACAAAGACTTGCAACCTCTACCGGCATTGCGTTTTTTTGACACCTTAGCCATTAGTCACTCTCCAATAAAGTACTTGCTTATCAAACACATAGTTCATCAAATACTCCGTCTGCACAATGTCTGTCCACCTATGCAATGGACTTGGCACGGCACTGAATTTATATCACTATTAAACTGATTTGTCCACCAAAAGAAACCGAAAAAAGTGTCATTATTTCAAGATAAGATATCGACGGGTTGCAGGTACATCCCATTTTCAGGAATATCATCTGTCAGAATGGGAAATATGTGGTGTGGTGAATTTAAAAGACCAATTACAACAAAATATATATGAAAAGGACTGTAAGTATTTGCTTTCAAACTTTAGAAAAAAATATATTTATGACTTCACTGACCATTGCATCTTACTTACACTGCTAATGGGTCAATGGGTCAAATCATAAGTAGCCTCATTCGGGTAAAAATTAGAGCATATCATACAAAACTGTACCCAAGGCAAGACAACCAACAATGATACCCCCTAAAAGCAAAAATAAAAGAATAA
>CAZZHL010000070.1:6246-9398 GCA_964653945.1 uncultured Pirellulales bacterium | reverse complement strand
CTCCATGTACGGCTGGGAAATTGACCATATAACACCAGAGTCGCAAGGTGGTGGAGATGAACTTTCAAACCTTCGACCTCTGCAATGGGAAAATAATGCTGCTACACAAGATGGACGTCTTACTTGCCCAGTCACGGCATCTGGTACGAAAAACGTCCATAATTAAATAGTAAATAGCCGAAGGCGCGAAGTAAAAACGCTTTGCGCTTTCGGTATTTTTTGTTGCTAAAGTATGCCCAATAAAGAAAGGGAAGACTATGATAAATATCATAATGATTGTTGCAATAGTAAGTGGGCCTATTGTCGCGGTCCAATTACAAAAACTTATTGAGAGACTTATAGAGAGAAAGAAAGCGAAAGAAGCAATATTCAAAACATTAATGTCAACAAGAGGTACCCCAGTATCATTACCACATGTGCAAGCATTGAATATGATTGACCTTGAGTTTTATGGCAAAAAGAAAAAGGACAGAAACGTTATCGACGCATGGAAGCTATATAGAGATCATCTTTATAACTATCGGATAGATCCCAAAGATCCAGACCGTGATACTAAAGCTGAGGCTTGGACTGAGAAATCACGCGAACTTCTTACCGACTTGCTTTTTGAAATGTCAATTTCTTTGAACTATAATTTTGATAAAGTCCTTCTTAAGCGAGGAGCATATACACCTCAGGGTTACGGTGATACGGAATCGGCGCAACTCTATCTCAGAGATAGTCTCGTTGGCTTATTCGCAGGGAAGATGGCCCTGCCAATTCGAATTGTTGAAGAAACCAAGGATGAAAAAACACAAGCTCCTCAAAGCAAGAATGAGAAACGCTGTTAAAATGAAACGGGCTCCGCATAGTGCGGAGCCCGTTGGTTTTTCAGGTGCGTTGCTTTTGATTAACCAGGGGTTACGTTGGTCGCACACGGGCCTTTTTTGCCCTGCCCGACCTCGAACTCGACCTTCTGTCCTTCATCAAGATTGGCATAGCCGGTCGTCTTGATTTCCGAGTGATGAACGAACAAATCTTCGCCGCCACCTTCGGGGGTGATAAATCCATAACCTTTGCTACCATTAAACCATTTTACTGTACCTATACTCACTAAAGTGCTCCTTTGGCCTCTAAATGGCCATAAAACTTGTCTCTCGCATTATTTTGAAGAGGATATTCCTGCAGAGACGTGAGAATAAACCCAACTTATAAGCATTATACCAGAAGAGCTAACCGGATGTCAACAAAAATAAATAAAAATAATCATAATGGAAAAGCCCATCTTGTGTGGGGCTGGTGGTTTTTTTTAGCCAGCCATCACTTTGGGTGATTAGTGAATCGTGAATGGTAAATTCCCCACATTTTCTTTCAGAAAATAAGAGTGGGGACAGGTGAAATTGCCGCGTCGCTACCCTCCTCGCAATGACCATTCTGCGTCGCCGGTACGGCGACGGCTAAACAAAACCCACACAATAACCCCCGAATCAGGTCGATGGCAGGCTGGATTCCCGATACCCGCCTTCGCGGGCACAAGCTACGCCCCCTGCCTAAGGCATACGGGGGCAGGCGAATGGATCTCCGACTACAACATTCGGGGATAAATGAAACGGGCCCCGCATAGTGCGGAGCCCGTTGGTTTTTCAGGTGCGTTTGATTAAGAAGGGACTACGTTGGTCGCACACGGGCCTTTTTTGCCCTCGCCGACCTCGAACTCGACCTTCTGTCCTTCATCAAGATTGGCATAGCCAGTCGTCTTGATTTCCGAGTGATGAACGAACAAATCTTCGCCACCACTGTCGGGTGTGATAAATCCAAAACCTTTTTGCCCATTAAACCATTTTACTGTACCTGTACTCACTAAACTGCTCCTTTGGCCTCTAAATGGCCATAAAATCTGCCTCTCGCATTGTTTTAAAGAGGATATTCCTGAGAGACGTGAGAATAAACCCTACTAAAAGCTATATTATAAGCGGCCATTATACCATAATGCCAAGCATAAATCAATAAAAATAAAAAAATAATTATAATGGCAAAATTAGTGAATAGTCGTTGGAGATAATAACCCCGTCATCAAGATGACGGGGTTAAACGGAAGTTCTTTTTCGCGGGGATGTTCCAAAATTCAAATATGCGAATTCGCCGAACAGTTCCTTGGCCTTTTTATCATAAGCCCGCGCCGCCTTGATTTCATTATCAAAACAGCCGAGATGCATTTGTTTGCGATTTGGACGTATTCGCGCTCTCCACTTGCCCGCCGCTTGGCACCAGGAAACGCCTTTGTACTTTGAAGTGGACCTACGCCAGGGACGACTATTGCGGTTGTTTTGAGCAATTGTACAAATTCTGAGGTTGCTCCTGCGATTATTCAAGCTAATACCATTAATATGGTCAACAAGCATGCCTTCAGGTGCGTTTGTAATCAGACGGTGCATAAAAATCTTCTTTCCGCGCGTGCGCCGGCAGGCGTAAAAATTGTAACGCTTTTTGCTGACACACCATTTGTACATGTTCAGCCAATCATAATCCTCGGCGTCAACGATGGCAAATTTACCCTGAGTCAAAGGAATGAACCGAATATCGTCGTTTTCCGGGAGAGGGGGTCTCGGAGCGTTCTTGCTAATGTGGAAATTTTTACAGGTATCCTTCTGCCAGACGATGAAGAATTTGCCCTCGCAGCCGAACTTGTTTTTACATATAAGAATTGGCCGAGCCAAGCCAAACGCCTCAACAGCAAAGCGACAATTCTCACAACATTGTCCTAAAATTTGCCTTGAACTGTCTATTCCCCTACTCCCTGCACGACATTTACGATTTTCGATTTACGATTTACGTATTTGGCGTTTTTCACTGGAAGGCCAAAAACGACGTCCTTCCACTATTGGACGAACCTGCACATTTGATTGAAATTTGGGCGATTTTTTGAAGTGCGGATTTTCGTAAGCGCCTGTGTAGAAAGAAATAAAAAAAATTCTAAAATTTCGGATTTTAGCGCGCAACTACCTGCGTATTTGATTGATTTTTCTCCGTATGCCCTTATATAAACGTTAGTTATGCCGGATTTTTTTACAAGCTTCGATGAGAGCAGAACTTAGAGCTCAAAACTCAACACTCCTTCCTCGCTTTAGTGGTTTCTTTTTTTACAAATGCGGGTAGAATTGGTGAATTAGTGA
>CAZZHL010000070.1:3051-6146 GCA_964653945.1 uncultured Pirellulales bacterium | reverse complement strand
ATGCGTGAATGAGTAGATGAGTAAATGCGTGAATGAGTAGATGAGTAAATGCGTGAATGAGTAGATGAGTAAATGCGTGGTAAAGGAGCCGCATGGCTGAAGAAAAGGTATTAGTCGTTGAGCGAAAAGTTGTTGAAGATGTGGGGATATTTAACGGCCTTGCATTCGACGTGGACCGGTATCTCAGCCAGCTCTTTGTTCAGGGCGTCCCCCGCTTCATGCCCAGGTCGCAGGCAGAAAAAGACCCCTCTTATAAGCAGCTCATTCCATACGTAATCATGGCCCACAATGGAACGTACCTTAACTATGTCAGGGGAAGGCGGGCGGGTGAGGGCCGGCTTACCGGCCTGCGGTCCATCGGGATAGGCGGCCATATAAATCCCGGCGATAATGAAGTGCCGTTATTCGACACGGATTTACGCGAGATGTATAACACCGCTGTCGAACGTGAGGTGGCGGAGGAAGTATCCGTAGAGACGGGCCATACTGACCGCGTTGTCGCCCTTCTCAATGACGAATCCAACGAGGTCGGAAGCGTGCACCTTGGAATAGTCCATCTCTGGAATCTGGATGCACCGAAGGTCAGCAAGCGCGAACAGATGATAACGCAAATGAGCTTTATGACTGTTGACGAGCTGCAAAAAGTCCGGGATACTATGGAGACGTGGTCGCAGTTGTGCCTTGACAAACTCAGTGAGATTGCGTACAGCGGATAGAAGACCCTTCGACAAGCTCAGGGCAGGCGACAGAGGACAGACCCGCCATACGGACGGCGGGCAAGCGACGGACAATAGACTAAGGATGGGAGAATAAACGATATGAAATTTATAAAGAATATCATTGCTGTTGCAATCGGCCTTGTCGTTGTCTTAGGTCTCTATTATTTTTCCGGCAGCGGCGTCAAGCTCGAAGAATTTAAACCCTACCGCAGCGATGAAGGACGTTTCTCTATTTTATTGCCCGATGAGCCGGAAAGAGAGATACAAAAGGTGGATGCTCCCATTGGGACGCTTGAATTTATTATATATCAGGCCGGCTCTGAAAGGATGGGATGCGTTGTGGGATACGTGGATTACCCGCAAAAGATGTTTGAAAATGTTGATATTAAAAAAATGCTGGATGGTGCCAGAAACGGCGTGGTGGAAAAAGTCAATGGCAAATTGAAATATGAAAAGGTGCTGGATTTTCACGGCAATACGGCCAGAGAGTTCGAGATTAAGGTACCTGAGAAAGCAACGATCAAGGCAAGAGTGATATTAATCGGCAATCGGCTGTACCATTTAATGGCCGTTAGTGCATCGAAAAAAGTCCTCGACAAAAATTGTCCGAAATACTTCGATTCCTTCAAGGTAGATGGTTTGGAGTGATGGACAAGGGCTGCGGAACTCTTAGAAATCCGAAACACTACCCGGCTTCGCTTATGGCTTCCGGCTTCGCTAAAGCTATGCCGGACAAGTCGCCGAGGCAAGAATCCGAAACAATATCGAAATTCAATTTAAAACAAAATCCCGCAATGAATTGCGGGGAAACGAACCCCCGAAGCAGGCTTCGGGGCTAAATAATCCTCGGCGGTGCCCTTCGATTCTGCTCCCTTCGACAAGCTCAGGACAAGCAGGACAGGCCGAGGGCTAACAGCTAAACAAACCCCCGACCACCCATCCTTCGTTAATACTACGGAGGGCAGGCAGGGGTCGGGGCTAACCATGACCCCTGCCGCCCACGCACCAAAGAAAAGAATTTTGGTACGGGACAGGCGAGCGGCAGGGCTAAACGACCCACGCGATAAGTTGGGGGGGGGCTAAATATGGATTCCTGCGTTCGCAAGAATGACAAATATAGATTCTTCGCGGAGTTTACCCTCGAGCACAGCGAAGTGCTCAGAATGACAAGAATCCAGCACCGAGGTTTATCCGCCGGAGGCGGAATCAAGAATCCAATCACTAATTCTCTAATTCACTACCTTATCTATGTGTTTTTGCCTGTCCGCCATCCGCGAAAAAAGGGGATATGCTTCACGAGATACGAAATTATGCCTTTTTGCCTATTTTATTTTGTAAAATCTGTAAAATCTGTAAAATCTGTGGTTGATTTATGCTTGACAGTTCTGAAGGGAGCACATAATATAACAGCAGGTAACTATTGACCGTCGGTAGTACCGGTAAAAGATCTCTTTTAAAAAAGGAAGAAAAATGAATATTTATGTAGGAAATTTGCCGCGTGAGATAACCGAGGATGAAGTTCGTCAGGCATTTGAAGCATTCGGGCAGGTCACAGAGGTCCGTATAATAGCGGACAAGTTCAGCGGCGAGTCCAAAGGATTCGGATTCGTGGAAATGCCGTCTAAAGATGAAGCAGAAAAAGCTATTGAAGAAATGAACGGCAAGGATATGAAGGGACGTGCTTTGAACGTCAACGAAGCCCGCCCGAAGGTTGAGCGTCGCGGTGGCGGGGGTGGCGGAAGACGAGGAGGTTTCGGTGGCGGTGGTGGCCGTGGCCGCGGAGGCGGAGGCGGTGGCGGAGGCCGTGACCGTTCCGGCAGAGGCGGTGGCGGCAGAGGCGGCCGATACTAACAACCAGTACTGCTGAAAGATTAGGTAATATATCGAAATGAGACGGGCTCCGTTTCAAGGCGGAGCCCGTTGGTTTGTCCGGAATCTTGCTTTGGATTAAGAAGGGATTACGTTGGTCGCACAAGGACCTTTTTTGCCCTGGCCTACCTCGAACTCGACCTTCTGCCCTTCATCAAGATTGGCGTAGCCGGTCGTTTTGATTTCCGAATGATGAACGAACAAATCTTCACCGCCATCATCGGGAGTGATAAACCCAAAACCTTTTTGCCCATTAAACCATTTTACTGTACCTGTACTCACAAAAAAACTCCTTCGGCCCTATACTAATCGGCCATAAAATCTGTCCCTCGTATTGTTTGTTAAGAGGATATTCCTGAGAGACGTTAAGAATATGCTCCTTTAATAGCTGTTTTACAAGGGTGGGAATTATACCATAATGCCAGCCGGAAGTCAATAAAAAATAAATTAAAAATGCGGCTGGTTCGAGGGATTTTAGATGCGGATTTACACAGTTTCGTGACTCGT
>CAZZHL010000070.1:0-2951 GCA_964653945.1 uncultured Pirellulales bacterium | reverse complement strand
GAATGAGTAAATGCGTGAATGAGTAAATGCGTGAATGAGTAAATGCGTGAATGAGTAAATGCGTGAATGAGCAGATGCGTAAATCGGGAGAAGCCCTTCGACTTGGTTCGACTCTTTCGACTCCTTTGACTTGGTTCGACCATGCTCACCACAGGCCACTCAGGACAAGTATGCTCAAGACAGGCTTGCCCACCACGAATCGCTCAGGATAAACTGAAAGTTTAAAGCTAAAAGCGTAAAACCAAAGTTCAAAATTCAAAATGAGATTGCTCCGCCGTGATGAGTGAAATCCGCGGTTAAATCTTTTCCCTTTTTGCGGCCAAGTGGGTAAAATGCAGCTATGGCGAAAATAACTTTCAGTATTGAAGAGCTTGTCGAATTCCTGACTTCCAACAAACTTTTACCCACAGAAATAATACGTCCTAAAGTCAAAGGCCAAAATATCCATTTCATAATACGGACAAACTCATTCGTTTTGCCATACATTCCTGCAACGCTGCGATACTTAAGTTTTGAGGATAACCATGCGATATTTGAACTTGCTATTGTAAGCGGACATCTGGACAAGGTGATGAAACGGCTTGAAAGTCTATTTCCACACAAATTACCGGCATATATGAAACTTGAATATCCGAAAATTTTTGTTGATGCTGATATGCTGCTCAAAGAAAATGATATTAGAGGCATGCGGGTCAAAAACATATCTTTTACGCAAGGCCGGTTTACAATTGAAACATGCAATATTTGAACCTTACCCGGCTTCGCCTATGGCTTCCGGCTTCGCTAAAGCTATGCCGGACAAGTCGCCGAGGCGAGCGGAAGACAGACGATAGAAGACGGACGAGGGGTGAGGGATGATGGAGGACGATTGTCAAATCCGAATATCAAATGTTCGAAACATTTCTTTTGCCTTGGCCACCCTTCCGGCGTATAATCACATCAAGCCACAGAACGAGATTTATCCGCATGCGGCGGGATTTATCTGCCTGCGGCGGAAAGGAGAACTTATATGAGCATCGAAGAAGTAAAACAATTCATAAAAGAGGTTGGCTGGGGTATGCTGGCCACAAGCGACGGCCAAAAGGTCGGCGTGAGACCGATGGGCGGATTCGCATGGAAAGATAACGAGTTTCTGTGCGCAACATTCGCCTCTTCCGACAAGGTCGCTCAGCTTGGAAAAGTGCCCTATGCCGAGTATTGCTTCTGCGATTCCACCGGCAAACACGTCCGCATCGCAGGGGCTTGTACCATCAGCACCGACAACGCCGAAAAGCTCCGGCTTTACAAGGCCGTGCCGGCCTTGAAGAAGCATATCGCTGACCCGGCAGCGCCGGAGTATGTCGTAATAAAAATGACGCCCGACAATATCCGTGTAATGGACGGAACAGATATGAAATATACACAGGTAGAACTTAAATAAACAGATAAACCCCCGCCCACCCATCCTTCGTTAATACTACGGAGGGCAGGCAGGGGTCGGGGCTAAACATAACCCCGCACTTACATTTGGGCTCTGCGGCAAATAAAACTCCCCGATAAACTGGGGGGCTAAAAATAATTAAGATTGCCGCGGCCTTCCTCCTTCGCCAAGGCTACGGAGGACAAGTCGGGCCTCGCAATGACAAACCCCGCGTAAAACGCGGATAAATCCACCATGCAGAGCGGCGGATAAATTTTTGAATTTTTAAGTTTTGGTTTTTAAATCATTTCATTATCATATCACAATATGGGCAAAGGCAAATTGAAAACAGCGGTGCTGGGACTGGATGATAAAGGGCAGTTTCTGCTCAAGACGGCTGCTAAAATTGAACATTTCGAGATTGCAGCCGTTGCCGACAAGGATACAAATCTTGTTGAAAAAATCGCAGAACAATATAAATGCGCCTGGTTTGACGATTACAGGCAGTTGGTAACAACGATGGATTCCCGCCTTCGCGGGAATGACATACATTGCCTGCTGGTCGCGGCTGGTACGCATAGCTGTGACGAATATATCCGCATGGCGATGAAAAAGAAGTTCAATATCCTCAAGCTGACGCCGATGGCGAGGAACTTCGAGGAGGCGGCGGAATTTGCAAACCTCGCTGAGCAGGAGAATATACAATTTGCCATCGCCAACCTCAGGCGCTTCGGGCAGAGCTATCCCGGCTTCGGAGAGCATCTGCGGGACGGCAAAATCGAGCAGGTCTTTCTGATAACGGCCTTTTGCAACTTCTGCGAACAGCCCAAAGATAAATGGCGGACAGACCCGAAACTGGCAGGCGGCGGAGTGCTGCTGCACGACTGCTACGAAATAATCGACCAAATCATCCTGAACTTCGGCATACCACAGCAAATCTACTGCCTGAATACAAACCAGGCACAAGATAAACAACAGCGTCTTTATCTCGTGGAAGATAGTGCAGTCGTAACGATGAAATTCAGCGATATCCTCATGGGTAATTTAATATCATCCCGGCGTGAAGGGATTGGGGCAAAAAAGGAATTTTTGAGGGCCTACGGTAAAGATAAAGTTCTGACAGTCAGCGATAAGAAACTGACTGTAGGTCAAGGCCCGGAGCAAAATTCCGTCTTCGCCAAGGCTACGCCGGACAAGGAAGAAGAATTCACGTACGACGACGATGAAACCAGCCGAATGGAAAAACTGCTGAATAACTTCGCACTAAGCATATTATCACCAGATGAAAATAAACTCAGCAGCAACGGTAAAGAAAATCTAAAGAATATGGCAGTGATAGAATCGGCGTATCTATCAGCCCGAACGGGTGAGCCGGAAGAGCCGGGCAGGATGCTACAGATGGCGGAATATTAGAATAAATCCTAATCTCTAAATTCTAAATCCCAAATAATACCAAAATCCAAAATTCAAATGTTTGAAACAGAACCCCCCGATAAACAACATTTTGCGCCAAGTAATGTAAGTACTTGCGCTATAAATAGTTCGCCTCCAT
>CAZZHL010000069.1:0-9462 GCA_964653945.1 uncultured Pirellulales bacterium | reverse complement strand
ATGTGATGGTGCATACTCGGCCTTTTCGAAGCTTCGCAATACTACCATATTCACCGCGAATGAGCTGTCTCTGTTTTTAACATAATCCAGCAAATCCTGTATATCTCTGCGACTTGGTGTTTTCGGCAGACTCAACCCAAACGCCCGAACAAGCTGCGACAGATTTTTCATACTCAAAATATCCGGCTCAGGATGAATCCGCCGCATAAAGGAAATATTCTGCTTGTCAAGAAGCGATGCGACCGCTTCATTGGCCTCGACCATAAACATTTCTATCATCGTGTGTGGATAGCTGGTATCAGCAGGTTGCGCATCCTCAACCCAGCCGGATTCATCCATCACTAATTCGGTCTCCGGCAAATCAAGATGGAGCATTCCATTTTTTGTCCGCCTTTTTTCAACCACTCGGCTGAGCGTCTCCATATTTTTAAGAAGCTCAATCACCTCCGGCTTAACATCCTTCGTATGACCTTTCAAGGCCCTGTCGGCCTGCTGGTAGGTCAAACGCTGCGATGAATTAATGATGCTGTCCGCAAATCTTCGGGACAAAACATTACCCTGCTGGTCGTAGGTTAAATATGCGCTCTTACAAAAGCGCTTCTGTCCGGGCTGAAGACTGCATATCCCGTTACTTAGAATCTCCGGCAGCATCGGGATTGTTTTGCCGGGTAAATATACGCTGTTTCCGCGAACTTTCGCTTCTTTATCCAATGGAGAATCAACTGGTATGAAACAGCTTACATCGGCAATATGAACACCTAATAACCAGTTGCCCTCTGAATCCTTTTCCAGGCTTATCGCATCGTCGAAATCTTTCGCATCCGGCGGGTCGATTGTAATGATTGTCTTATCAGTAATGTCTTCTCTGCCATTACTTTGTTCACCGTCAAATTCGGCGGCGACCTTGCGCGCCTGCTCGATACATCCTTCATCGAACTCTTCAGGCAAATGATACTGACATATTACCGATTTTATTTCAGTTTCATATTTCCCTGCTTTACCCAATACTTCGATGATAACACCGCGTGCCAGGTATTTCTCTGTCGGATAGGAAAGTATCTCGACAACAACTTTATCTTTTTGCTTAGCGCCTTTTGCGCCTACATCGTCAACAGAGAGCGGCTCGAAAAAGTTCGCTCCATCCGGCTGGACAATCCAGCCATCCGGATGTTTCAACAGGGTTCCGACAAATTTATTTTGCGCTCGTTCGAGGACTTGGATTATCTCTCCGGTGTACCGTATTTGGCCGGCCCGTTTACCCTTTTTTTTAACTTGGGCGACAACCATGTCACCGTTCATTGCATCTGCCGTTGCGTCAGGGGGTATAAATAAATCGCCGTGTGAGTTGGACTCAAGAGGAATTATAAATCCGAATCCTTTCGGATTTGCCCGAAATGTCCCTACGATTCGACTTGTCATAGACGGCAGAGTGACTATATTCCCGGCACCAACCACCACACGCCCTGCCCGACGCAGCTCTTCAAATGCCGATTTGAACTGGGGATAATCTTCTGAGCTTACGCCTAATCTCCTGGCCAATTGTGCAAGTTTTACCGGCGTGTAATCAGTGTGCCTTAATAATTTAACAATCCTTTTTTTGAAGATTTCTGGCATCTAATACTAACTCTATTCCTTAGATTGCTGATTGCTTCATCCTGTCACTCATGCGTAACCTGTCCCGAGCAAAGCCTGCCCTCCATAAGGAGTCCTGCCGTAAGGCATCCTGTGGACCAGGACTGAGCGAAGTCAAAGGGTCGAAGGACCATAAACCCAGGCATTTCTACCCAGCATCATTTGCGCTTCCCTCGGCAATTTTTAACTATAAATAATTGGTATTATATTTGCCTTGTTTTGACCATTTAGATCAAATCCTATTTTTACCGTAATATTGGATGTTCTAAGCTGATTTTTTGTAACTCTATTTGATATAAGCCATTACGTCAAATTAAAGTCCCTTCCTGCTGCAAATTTTCTGTTTAACTGCTTATCTACGCGGCCAAAGCTGGCCTATGCAACGAAAAAACTTGGCTATTTTAAATAAATTATTTTCAGCAAAATTACCGATTATAGTGATTGTTACAATATACACAAACCAGATTTTGGGGGTTTGAACAAACTATAGAAACCTAGAAACGCCCAACCGGATGTTTTTGTGAGACTGCAAGTAACATTCTAAGTGTGCAACGAGAAGTAACTGTATCAACAAAACGAAAAACTTTATACGCATTATAGAATGAGAAGCAAAATCTGCATCTTCGTGGTTTTAGTTTTGAGCTTGTTGGCGATGCCGATAGCACAAGAGGTGGAGGCTGAGGAGAACAAAGAATACCAAATCAAGGCGGCATTTTTATATAACTTTGTCAAGTTCGTTGAATGGCCAAAAGAAAAAATATCTAAAGACGCTAATGAGCCAATAGTAATCGGCATCATCGGCAAGGACCCTTTTGGAGATGCCATAGATATTATTACAGGTGAGCGGGTTAAGGATAAAAAACTCGTTGTAAAGTGGTTCAAAAGTTTCGAAGATTCGAAAAAGTCTGATGAAAAGAATAAACCCGGCGTTCACATGGAAATTGAGGCCATCAGGAAATGCCACCTGCTGTTTTTCTGCTCCTCAGAAAAAACCAGCATAGAGGAAATGATGAAATCGCTAAAGGGCTCACATGCACTGACCGTTGGAGAAATGAACGGTTTTCTCGAATCCGGCGGGGTCATAAACTTTATTATAGAAAACAAAAAGGTTCGCTTTGAAATCAATACCTCCGCAGCTAAAAGGGCAAGGCTTGAAATTAGATCGCAACTTTTAAGATTAGCCAAAAGAGTGATAGAAGAAGATACACCTGGAGACGGCAAGGGGCACAGTAACGCTCGTTCAGTAACCGGAGAGCCAATTACATTTCTCCTACTAAAATATGTTTCTTTAATTTAGGAGTAACGATTATGTTTACGCAAAAAAATCCTTTAACACGGTCATCTGTATTTGCATCCATGTTACTGCTTATGTTTACTTTCAACGTGCGATTGTTCGCATCCGCAGATGAATCGAACAATCCTCAGGCCAAATCAGATGAGGAAAAGAAGCTTTTAGAGATGTCCCTTGAGGAACTACTCAATATCGAAATCTCCGTGGCCTCGAAGATACCCGAGACACAGTTCGAGGCGCCGGGTATCGTCGTCGTTGTTCCCCGGCAGGAGTTTGAACTCTACGGAGACAGGGACCTCCATCAGCTTTTGCAGCGTCAGCCAAGTGTCTATACGCGAGATGTCTTCCCTTATACCGACAATGTAGCCGGCTTTCGCGGCGATATGTTGACGGTTGCGGAAACACATACCTTGATTCTCTTTAACGGCCGGCCTATTCGGGAAAGTGCTCAGGGACTCAATGTTAATATATATAAGACGTTTCCACTGTCAACCCTGGAGAGCGTAGAGCTGGTTCGCGGTCCTGGTTCGGTCCTCTACGGGAGCAATGCCTTCACAGGAGTGGTCAATCTGATGCCCCGTATTCCGGAAGAGAACGAACGCTCGGTTTCAACAATGTTCGGTAGTCACGATTATTATGCAACGGAATTCACAGCCGGTGGAAGATCCGGCAAATTTGGCTATATTACCGCCTTTCGCGTCGCAGGACAGCAGGGATACCCCTACAACATGACCGATATGTTGGGTGTGTACGGCGAGGATAACAGACAATATAAAAATTACTCGACAGCGACGCACCTGAATTATGGAAACTTCACTTTTGATGGTTTCTGGTCGGATTACGATGCATTCGCTCTGGGTGTCCTGCCTTTCTGGTCCAATCCACATCAATCATTCCAAAATAAAAAGCTTTTCTTAAACGCCGGATATCGAATTCCAGTTCACGACCGGGCAACCCTGGAGCTCAACGCCACCTACAATATGCAGGAAAACGGCCTGACCAGCCCTAATCCACCAATTATAGGCACAAATACATCGGATTTCCTCGGCGAGGCGACACTCTTTGCTAATCCGCTGGACAATATGAACATCGTCACGGGCTACCTGATGGAGTCACGCTCAAACTATGCCCCGGATAGCGATAAATACCAATCCATCCCCTCATATCGTCATGAGCCGAGGAGTTTTTATGCGCAGGGTGACTATCAAATCGGCAAGGTTGTCAAGTTAATCTCAGGAATGCAATGGAACAGATCCAGCCAAGGTGTTACCGGCATAATATCCCGACACGGTATCATCATAACACCAAATGACAATTGGGGCGTCAAGCTCCTTCGAGGAGAAGCATTTAGGGCTCCGGTCACAATCGAAACCGACCTCTATGACCCGACTATTCTCGTCGGCAACGGTAGCCTGCAGCCAGAAACAATAACAACCTATGACCTGCAACTGTTCTATCACGATTCGAAAACATATGCCGCTGTCACATACTTCAACAGCGAAATCCAGCAGCTCATTATTTACGATTACACCGTCTCCCCCACGTCGTATATTAACGGCGGCACGCAGCGATTCAAGGGTATCGAGTTCGAAATCAAGCGTTATTTGACATCCCAATGGCATGTCCTCGGCTCATTTATGAACCAGGATAACGAGGGTGATATCGGCCTAAATCCAACCGTTGTTCCGGAAAATATGTTAAAAGTCGGCACCGCCTACACATGGGACTCAGGCTCACTGGGTGTCTTCTACACTCGTTTTGGTAAGCCGCCACACATCTATCATACACCCGCTGTCAATCCCGAACCCGAAGATGTGGACCTTATCTCTATGAACCTGCAGCTCGATATATCAAAGTGGCTTGGCCTGAAAGAGGGACAATCGTATTTTACCTTTAAAGTTGAGAATCTTCTTGACGATGAAATCTACGTGCCGACGTTCGCTTACGCCGGTTCACCAAACTCTTTCCCCTACAACGCCGGAAGGACATTCTACTTTGGTTTCAAGGTGAACTTCTAAGCAAAGCCGAATAGCTTCACAGGATACGAAATAGCCACTCACTTTGCCTTAAGACTGTTGAGTTTTTTGGCAAGCCGTGATTTCTTTCGTGCAGCGGTTTTTTTGTGCATTGTGCTTGTAGCTGCCGTTTTGTCTAATTTTTTAACCACAAGCTGATACTGCTTCTTCGCCGTTTCTAAATCACCGCCGGCTACTGCCGTCTCAAAACGCTTAATTTGGGTTTTTACCTGGCTTTTACGTGCGCGATTTATCGACTTTCTTTTTGCGTTTTGCTTTATTCTTTTTTTAGCTGATAACGAATGTGCCACTGCAATCTCCAATCTAAATGATTATTGATTAGTTTGCTTATTTCTCAACTTATCGACTCGCCGGCTGACATCTTTGAATGCAAAATCAAGTTGTGCTATTCTTCGATATATCTCCAGCGCCTCTTGGTTATTGCCATTTTCTTCATAAGCACGGGCCAAATTATACCTCAATTCTTTGCCGATATTATCATCTTTTAGTTCGTAAGAATCTATCGCCTGTTTGAACACGTCTATCGCATCTGTAAACCACCCCTTCATAAAAAAGCAGTAGCCAATCTTATCCATCGCCGTAATCTTCCGTCTCGGGTCTTTCTGAGCCTCCTGCAGTACGGGTATCGCCTCATCATACTGTTTATTACGAAGCAAACGAACGCCGTATTCATATTTGAGATGCAGGTCGGTCGGATAGTTTTTCACACAAAGTTGATAATGCTGCAATTCAAAATTGTTTAGCTGTGTAATTAATCCTTCCAGTCCGGCTTTGGCCTGTGCATCATCCGGCTTGGCATTAAGCACCGCTTGCGTTTGTCTTATCCTGCGTTTGAACTGTTTTATTCTTAATAGTCCTGCTCGCTGCTTGAAGGAAAAGTCATTTTGGGTTTTATAGGCATTTTCCAGAAACCCTATCGCCTGATTTTCGGCTTCGTCGTTTTGCAAATCTGACAAAGCTTCTGCAAATTCGAATATGTTCTTCGATAAACTCGGATTCTGGATAAGTTTCTTTCTGGCATCCTGAACAGCCGAAAGGCGATAGTCCTCTGTCTTAACGACCCTATCCTGAGCATAAAGTTTTGCCTGCGCGTCGCCATCCTTGATGGATTGTCTAAAGTCCCCTTCCGTCGCATCATATTTGCCTCTGGCCATAGTTAGTTCCGCTGAGATGTTTTTACACTCCTCCGCCAAATCCCCATCATCCGGCCTGAGTCTGTATGCCCGCTGACACGCTGCAGACGCTTTATCAAGCTGGCCTAAATCAAGATAACAATCTTTTAGCAGGATATATGTTCGTACAGATGGTTTATCCGCAGCATTATTTGTCTGGAAAATCAAATTGGCAAGCCATGCAGCCGTTTTCGTATAACCACCTGCCACTGCCGCTTTAAGCATCGCCTCGGCATAGGGCAGATGGTCCGGGTCTTTTGCAAAAAGGTATTCGGCGTTGAGCATCTGCTCAAGAGGAGATTTACCTCGCAGACGCTTGACTCTTTCAACCATAGTGGGCTTTTTGCCGCCTTTTCCCTTACGCTGAAGGGCCAGTTCGCAAAGCGGC
This sequence comes from uncultured Pirellulales bacterium, assembly GCA_964653945.1. Lineage (GTDB taxonomy): Bacteria > Planctomycetota > Phycisphaerae > Sedimentisphaerales > Anaerobacaceae > CAZBWE01. The sequence goes on along the minus strand of CAZZHL010000069.1, from coordinate 2,943 downwards.
ACGTGTCCCTCTTGTAGTGCTTCCGGAGCGTAACGCAACCCGTCAAGATACATTTCAATTGCGTAATCGGAATTTTCTGTTTCCGCTACCTTGCGGGCCTTCTCAAAAAAAGCCTTGGCCTTGGCCAAACTTGCACCATTTTCTTCTAACATCTGCTTTGCTCAAACCCCTATTTATAATACGTCAATTTCTACCTATCGTATTCTTAATCCTGAATTTGTCAACAAATAAATATTCCTTATATCGGCTCATTTTCCCCCTGTTTTAGCTATAAGAACTGCATATAGAATAAGTTGTATTCACTTCGCTGGGCCATCCCTGCCCCCGCGTCTCCTGACGCGAGGCGGGGCGGCGGGTCATCGACAAGACAACCTGCCGGTTTCGCTCAGAAGAGCAAAACAACATCCTAAATCCGAAGTTTTAAATACTAAACAATCTTCAAAACCTGTCTGCCGACAGGCAAGACTTAAATCCACAAACAACCAAAACAATTTTGAACATTTTAATTTCGGTAATTCGAATTTATTTAGGAATTCGAATTTAGATATTAGGATTTGCCACCCTGCTTCAGGGCTTTTTTTATTGTGCCCAAATACATAAACTCACAAAATACATAATCTTACGGTACTCCCAAAAAAATTTGTTAATTTTATTGTTTTTTCCTGTTTTTTTCCTTGACATTTTCCTAAAGACATAATATGGTCGCAAAGTGAGTTCAGGGTATGAAAGCTTGTCGCACTTTTAGGCTTTACCCCCTCGGCAAAAAAATAATTCATCCTTCGTAGTATTATTACGGGGAATGAAATGGAGGATTTTTTGCAATACGGAAAAACAGATGACAGGATGTTGGGAAGGGATTTCGTCGTACACTTTCCTTTTACTTTTCCTAACTCCCTATTTTTCAAAAGTTTATAATTTGAGAACTACTCAGACTTCAGTTTCATAGTTTTGACAGGTTCACTATAAAGCTGGTTATGTTATTAAGTTGCGAGTGCACACTGGCGGTTTCGCCATATTAGAATAAAGGCACAACGCAACCGTGAGGCAGGGGGACGAAGGGATTCGTCTCCCAACTTTTTTATAGCTGCCCGCCGGGTTTTACACAAAGCTTACCATTCCCACCCAAGAAACTTGTCTGACTACAGTCAAGATTCGGATAGCAGTCCTACGGACTCCTTATGGAGAAATCCGGAGACCTGTATTTTGTATTATGTGCAATTCTCTGGGTGATGATTCGACTTCGCTCACCATAAATTATTAACTTGGATTGATATGATTACCGTTGTGTGCTTGCAATCCTCGAACTTCATCAAAAAAAGGAGTTCTTTGCTCTTCTACACAAGCAGCAGCATACAAGTACATCGCCGCTGACCAACTTTGCCAGTCCTCACCCTGAGGCGTCCCGTCCTGCGCTCGGTGCCATTCATTGAAACCGAACTCCACCTTCGCCTCTCGTGCAGGTCGAACAAGGTTTGTCAAAGCAATCAGTCTTTTCTGTGCAAGCTGCTCTCTCCCTGCCGCTACTAACGCTGCTACATAAAATCCGCATATAAAGGGCCATACGCCGCCATTATGGTATTCACCGGGCTGATTGTATTTTTTGTATCTCGGCAGCCAATCCGGGTCTTCCGGTCTTATATAAGGAAAGAAGTTAGGCGGCAGGTCAACAGCTAAGTCTCCATTCCTTCTCAGTGCTGCACATTCTGTTTCTATCCAGGAAACAAGCTGCCTTGCTCGGGATGGTGAAGCAATACCTGAAAGGATTGCAAGACTGTTACCTAAAAGGTCGAAACGCTCACTCCTGTATACTTTGTAGGACCACAACGCATAATATGGCTTATTTCTCAATACCAAACCTTCGTGTACATGACGGTTTTGTCTGTCTCCTTTAACGGTGAACCGCCCCATTGCCTCTCGAAGCCTTTCTGCTCGCTCATCCTGACCAAGCAGACGCAAGTAAACATACACAACGGTATTTACATACAGACCATAGCCCAAAACCCACTGCTCATCTCTCCAATCACTGGTAGGGGATTGAATCACTATCACACGGTCCGACGGACTTTGATATTCCATCCATGTCATCGCTTTTTTAACTGCTTCCTCCAGAAAATAAACCTCACCGGTGACCTTGCGAAAAAGCGCTACCGCCGTCAAAAATAAAGGGGTGCAATCGCTCGACCCACGGTCATCAGGGTCATTAGCTAAAGATGGAATATGACCGAGACGACTCTGGGTTTTTGCCAGAGTCTCCATAGTCTTTCTTAAGGACTTGATTAGTTTCTCATTTTTAGTAAGAAGTATCCCGAGCGAGGAAATCATAATATCACGGGTATATGGTTCAGGATATCCCCATCCTGCTGCACGTGGAAGCCCGCGGTATGGTCCATGCGCATTGTGTATCAGTACCTCCAATGCAGCTTGCTTGGCCTGGTCTATTAAAATTCGCTCTTTTTTGGTCATGTCTAAGAAATCCCCAGTCGCTTTGAGACAATATTGACAAATTTTTTGGCTATAACACGATAATCAAAATTCTCTACAGCCCTTTCCCTGCCGGCTTCGCCCATTTTCTTACGCAGCTCAGCATCCTGCATCAGTTGCAGGAGGTAATTTGATATATCATAAACACTGGCGCGGTAATCTACAGTCCGTGGGCTTTTGAAAACTACACGATGCCCCTGCTCGTGGCCGGATTCCTGGTCCAGTGTCGTCTCTCTCAATCTTACCTCCTGTGCTATGTTAGCAAGAAAAGCATTCTCACCATGGACCATAGTGTCAAGCATCCCCATCGCTTTAATCCCTATCACCGGCTTGCCGCAGGCATTGGCTTCGACCTGAATCATCCCGAAGCCCTCCAATCGTGACGGTGCGGCGTAAATATCACACGCAGCTAAAAGATAAGGCATAAAGTTGCGGGAGATAACATTAGTTGTGAAAACCACA
>CAZZHL010000068.1:0-9512 GCA_964653945.1 uncultured Pirellulales bacterium | reverse complement strand
ACTTTCGAATCCATTTTTGCATGCCATAGCCGCGGAGTTAGCCAGCGGTGGAATAATATTGGAGAATTCAATAATGTATTGCAAGGAGCATATGGCAAGTGAAGGCGTGATGACGGAACGTCATCCGAACTCACCTATCGAAGGTGACATTGAATTCGGATGGCAAATAATTAAAAAACTCACTGGTCTTGATATAGGTCAGGCAATTGCAGTAAAGGAAAAAGAGGTTATCGCCGTCGAGGCAATAGAAGGCACTGCGGCGATGATTGAGCGAGCAGGGCAAATTTGTAAATCGGGTAGCTGGACGCTAATAAAAGCATCCAGGCCAAACCAGGATATGCGACTTGATGTGCCATGCGTTGGGCCTGATACTATTAAAAGTTTAGCTAAGAGCGGAGGCAAGTGCCTCGTTGTAGAAGCAGATAAAACAATAATTATTGACAAACCCGATACAATAAAACTTGCCAATCAGTTAGGCATAATTATTGTCGGGCGTTGAAACATCATAATTTGGCTAAGGTACTTGCACTAAAATTAAAATCCGATGGCTGATTTCCCATTCCAACTTTTAATTAAACACACTTCTTCAAAAAACCCTCCGCAGCTTATGCTTCGGAGGGCAGGCAAGGATGAATCTTTATCGTGTACGTCCCTTTTGCGAGTTGTTCCAGGCAGGCGCGAGGTTTATGATGCCTTATGGAATGATAGAAGCGTGATTGTAAAAGTATTCTCACATAAGATTAGCTCAAGGCGCCATCTTAAAAGAGAGTGGGAAGGGCTGAACAAGCTAACGGAGCTGGAATTGAGTTCGCCCAAGCCCCTGTTTCATGGAAAAACAAAAGATGGCCGATTGGTGATAGTAGTGGAAAAAATAGCTGATTCATCAACAGTTTTGGATGTGTTTCAAAAAGCATTGGAACCAGCTAAAAAGCTGGACTTGCTGGTTCTGGTCGGTAAAGAATTGGCCAAACAACATACCAAGGGAGTTTTACAAAAAGATTTGCATCTGGGGAATTTCCTGTTGGCTGATGACAAGGTCTTTTTGCTCGACCCCGGCCAGATGCGATTCTTGCGGTGCGAAATCGGTAAGAAAGCTGGTATTTCTCAATTAGCAATGTTAGCGAGCTACTTACCAGACAGCGACACCACTTCTATCGAGAAGCTTCATCAGGAGTATTTTAGTGCCCGCGGCTGGCATCCTGAAAAGTCAGATGAGGCGTTAATTCAAGAACAGATAACCGTGCATCGAAGAAAAGGGACCATGAAAGGATTAAAAAAGTGCCTGCGAACCAACAAGAGACACTTGCAGCTTAATACAGGCAAATACCTCGCTGTATTTGACAGAAATTTTACTCTGGGAGCGGAGCCGCTTGATTTTATAGAACAAATAGATGCACTAATGGATAAAGGTGAGATTCTCAAAAACGGTAATACCTGCTACGTGTCCCGATTGATGTGGAATAACAGAGACGTCGTGGTCAAACGATATAATCATAAGGGTCTTATCCACTCACTGCGCCATACAATAAAAAAATCCCGTGCCCGACATGGATGGCTGCACGCACATCGACTTAGAATGCTGCAAATACCTACGCCGAAACCATTAGCTTATATCGAGCAACGCAAATATAAGCTTGTGTGGAAATCCTATCTGATAACAAAATACGTCGAGGGACAGAAGCTTTATGACTTTCTGCGAGATAGTATTACAGGCGAAGAGGAACACCCAACGGTAACCCAACAGGTTGGGGAGCTGCTTGATAAGCTGGGTAAATATAGAATCACTCACGGAGATTTGAAACACACAAATATTCTGATTACTGATAACGGCCCTGTTTTGACAGACCTCGACGGGATGAAAGCACATAAATTGCGTTGGACGTACCAAATCAAACGAGCGAAAGATGTGGCTCGTTTTCAAAAATAAGCTGCTCGCTTAAGAAAAAGGACGAAAATTTTATATAAATTACTTTTTCCATAATGTTACATACGACTTACCAGCCGCGAGCATCCACCAAAGTAGAGATTTGAAATTTGGATGCCGCCAGAAAGATTGACTAAGCAGTTGACGTGCTGTTTCCTGCATACTTTCCTTCATTGCGCAACGCCCCGCCCTATAACCCTCTTCGCTGAGTCTCTTCACTGCACGATGTTGTGGTATTACCTCTTTTCCGCCGCTATTATAATAAAAATTCTCGAGCACACCTAATTCTATCTTGCGATTAGCAAATGAATACTCAGACAGATTATTAGAATGACGGCGACGCTTAAATGTTGGTTCAGGCAATGCGATAAAAAGATACTTCAATGACAGTCGAAGCCACAGGTCATAATCTGAACAAACCGACAAAGAAGTATCAAAACCGCCAGATTCTTCTAACGCCCTTTTAGGAAACATTGAACCATTTGGGTGAACAATAATATCCTCGAATAAATATCGGGTGATGTAGCCACTGCGCAACTTTCTTTTGCTATGTCCGCAGAGATTTCCATGCTCGTCAATTCGTAAATAACCGCCATAGACAACCACATTTTGTGGTTCAGCATTCATAACATTGACCATCCGCTCTATAGCATCAGGCATCAAGAGGTCGTCAGAGTCCAGAAATGTTATGAATTGTCCTTGAGCCAATTCGATCAATTTGTTTCTGGCAGTGGCATCGCCGGCGTTCTGCTGCCAGTAGTATCTGACATCGTAGCCGGCGTTTTTTATCATTTCTTCTGTTCCGTCTGTCGAGCCATCATCAACAATAACAACTTCATAGTCTTTGTAGGTTTGTGCAAACACACTCGCAAGCGTCTCTTTGAGGTAGTCTTTTCGATTATACGTCGGAATACATATTGATACAGTAGGCATAAAACCTGCTCTTTACCGCATTCTACCTGTTTAGTTCACAAAATCTCGGCCCATGGAGCATTGTAAGTCCCGGTTTCGACCAGGTCAAGCACATATTGAGCTATCTTTTCACAATTAAAGTCAGCATGTGCCTTTTGCATCCCTGCTTTTGCGATTTTCTCCCGCTCCTGCTCATGTTGCAGGTACCAATCTGCCAGTTCAAAAAACTCATCTACGGTATCAAAATACTTCACGTGCACCTCATCCTGAAAAAGCAAGTCGGTATCAGGAACTCTCTTTGCCAAAGTGAACGTACCACAGGAAAGGCAATTCACCAGTCTATCCGAATGGTACAGCCGCACATCGTTTACTATATTTATGCTCAATGCTATTTTCGCTCCGCTGATGGCATAAAAAACTTCAATGCCTTCAACTCTGGGATTCCCAAAACACCCGTACATCCTCACGTTCGGCATTTCAGATAGCTTTCGCAGTAACTCAAACCTGTCGATATCCTGGCCGGTATGCCAACCAAGCCGACGGTGTTCTGCTTTGCCTGTAAAGATGATATCTGACTTCCATTTTTCCTCGACATCATAAGGATGTTGAATATCAGGGTCACATGGATTAGGAATAAATGCACAAAGCGGCACTCCAGCTTGTTTATATGTTCTCAAGAATCTACCGGCGTTTGTTGCCACAACTATATCCATCTGCCTGGCGATAGCCAGACGAGCGAGATTCTTTTCCGGAAATGGGTCATTGTCTCGCCCGACAAAGACCGCATGAGAAGCGACACTTCGCATAGCTGTGACAGTATTGTGCTCAAGATACTTCATAGCACCGACAAAAACAATATCGGGATGATATCGCTCAATCTGCTCTACAAGTATATTGTCAGCAGTTTTTCTGGCAAAACGCGGCATAAAACGCCTGAAATGCTTTCCGGAAAATGGATTATATTGCATCAGTATATTTCTATAACTAAACCGCTGCACATCATGACCGAGTCTAATAAATCCCTTCGGCCACCGCCTGCGCTCCGCCCGGATAGATTTTGGCGACTCGTCTTTGAAATCTGCTATTACGAATATCCGTTTTGCTTCGTGCATATCGTCATCCTGCTAAAGGCGTTAAGGTTTTTGTGTAACAGTAATATATGGCGGCAAAGGACCGGGCATCTGCCAGCCAGGTGAACTGTCATACTGTTTACTTTTTAATGAAACTCTCAGCAAATCAAGGTAAAGCCGAATATCCATCGGATAGTAACTAATCGCCTTTTTAAACAATAAAATTGTGGCTTTTCTATTTCCCAAAGCTCGGGCAACTTTGCCTGCCTTGCGATATCCGTGGCTTATCTTCCGGAGAGCTATCCTTCGCGAAACATACTTGTTCCCCTGAAAATGAAAGTAGAATCGTTTCAATGCGCGCACCACATTAATAAACCCCATCGGGTCTGGTCTGCTTGAAAGACTGTCAGGCATATCACGTTTTACTATGGATATGTCCGGTATAAACATAAACTGTATCTTTGCAGAGATTCTCAGAAAAACATCATAGTCTGTACCTCTTTTGAGCGCTTCATCCCAAAAGATATCGTTCCAGACAGACCTGCGAAATAGGATTGCCGACGGCATAAGGCATGGCACGCCTCCAAAGAAGTATTTTGTAATCCATCCCGACTTGCAACGTTCCGGCATACTCAATTCTTTTTTTGTGCCGTCCGGATGTAACCTGATTACTCGCGTATATGCAGCCCCATACTCCTTATTCACAGCTAATTGGGTTACTACGGTCTCCAGATAGTGTGGAGGCCACAAATCATCCGCATCGAGAAAGGCGACATATTCACCTGTCGCCCTTCCAAGCCCCATATTACGAGCGCTGGATGGGCCCCCATTTTCCTTGTAATAATATCCTACTCTGGGGTCTGATATGCCTTCGATGACGAAACGCGTGTCGTCGGTCGAACCATCGTCAACCACAAGAACCTCTAAATCAGTGTAAGTTTGCTGTAAGACGCTATCAACTACCTCTTTGACGAGGTTGCTGCGATTATATGTTGGAATTATAACACTAACTACCGGCATAGTATTAACCGAATCAAATTTTATTTGCTAAGAGTATTCACTTTATGTTCACTTGAACCAAAGCCAAGTTTCGTTAAACCTGTGTAGATAAGCTAAGGTTTTTGGCTAACTGTTATATAAGACGGCAAAGAACAGGGCATATCCCAACCAGGTGCTATTTCTTTACTCTTACTTTTCAACAGAACACTCAGTAAATTAAAGTAAAGTCGGATATCCCATGGATAATAACTAATAGCTTTTCTAAACAATAAGATTGCACCATACTTGTTTCCGAAAGTACCGGCTAACCTGGCCGCTTTACGGTAGCGATGACTAATCTTGCGTTTTGCTGCTTTTAGCGGAACATATTTATCTCCTCCCAAATGAAAATAGAATCGCTCCAATATATATGCTCGGCTTATCGGCCCGGTGATATCCGGCGCTCTTGAAAGGCTATCAGGCATGGCTCTTTTTATTACAAACGTGTTTGGAACATATAGAAATTGTATCTTTGTAGAAATTCTCAAGAAAACATCGTAATCAGAGCTCCTTGTGATTGCTTCGTCCCAAAATAAACCATCCCAAGTGGACTTTCGAAAACAAGTGGAAGAAGGCAGAAGAGAGGGACTAAGCTCAAAAAAATACTTTGTGACCCACCCTGACCTATAACGTTCTGATGTACTTAATTCTTCTTTTCTGCCATCAGGATGTAGCTTAATTACGCGCACGTATGTAGCCCCATACTCTCCGTGTGCTTCCAATTGACCTATTATGACCTCTAAGTAACCTCGAGGCAATAGGTCATCCGCATCAAGATAAACAATATATTCGCCCTTTGCATGAATAAGACCAAGATTACGAGCGCTGGATTGGCCCCCATTTTCCTTGTAATAATATCCTACTCTGGGGTCTGATATGCCTTCGATGACGAAACGCGTGTCGTCGGTCGAACCATCGTCAACCACAAGAACCTCTAAATCAGTGTAAGTTTGCTGTAAGGCGCTATCAACTGCCTCTTTGATAAAACGGCTACGGTTATAGGTTGGAATAATGACACTAATTTTCGGCATAGATAAATCCAAATCGAATAAAAGTATAAGAAGCTAATTAGCTGTTATTTTCCTGGACACAGTTTAGTTGTTCAGCCCTATTTTTTATGCACGTCCAATTCATGTTAATCACAAAGTTTTTTTGTGACAGTTATATAAGGCGGCAGAGGTTCCGGCATCTGCCAATGGGGTAAACTGTCATTTTCTCTACTTAAAAGCATTGCTTTGAACAACCCTTTATAATATTGAGGGTCAAGTGGGTAATAATTTATGGCCTTTTTAAAAAGTGAAATTGCCGCTTGTCTACGGCCGAACCGATAGTGTTTTCTGGCCAGTCCACGATACTCACGGCTGATTTTGCGTTTGGCCATTTTGACTGGAACCACTTTATCACCACCCAGATGGAAATAAAATCGCTCAAGGAGCAATGCTGTATTCGGACAAATCCCCTCGGAAACTTGTTCACTAATACTGTCGACTGTCCTTTTCCTTATAACGCATATCTCCGGCACGCATAACAACTGTACCTTCAGAGAAAGACGCAAGAAAGCATCAATGTCCTCGGTTTTTTTCAACGCTTCATCAAAGAAAAAATCCTCCAATGCAGATTTACGAAAAAAAGTTGTTGAGGGAAGAATACAGGGCATTTTAGCGTAGAAATTCTTAGTCAACCATCCTGACAGGTAACGCTCGTCGTCGAATCCTTCCACTTCTCTGCCATCGGGATACACATCTTTGAACAAGGAATAAGCCATGCCGAATTGAGTATTTTGTTCCAATTTACGCAGCATTGTTTGTAAATACTCTGCCGGCCACATATCGTCGTCATCCAATAAAGCGATATATTCACCTTTAGCATTCGCCAGACCCATATTTCGCGCGCTCGAAATACCTCCGTTATTTTTGTGAAAGTATTTAATTCTGGTATCTGATATACATTCAATGACAGACCGTGTATCATCCGTCGAACCATCATCTATAACAAGTATCTCAAAATCGGTGAAATCCTGTTTCAAAACGCTTTCAATCGTCCCATTAATGATATTACTGCGGTTATAGGTTGGAATAATGACACTAATTTTCGGCATAGATAAATCCAAATCGAATAAAACTATAAGAAGCTAATTAACCGTTATTTTCCTGGACATAGTTAAGTTGTTTAACCCCATTTTTTATGCACGTCCGCTTCATGTTAATCACAAAGTTTTTTTTCGTGACAGTTATATAAGGCGGCAGTGGCTTAGGCATTTGCCATTGAGGCATCGGGTCTTCCTTTCTGCTTAAAATTGCATGAAATAACTTTTTATAGTTTTTTACCTTGAAAGGATAATAGCTAATCGCCTTTTTATACAGTGAAATAGCCGCGTGCCGGTTTCCTCGGTTATAGTGTCTCCTGGCCAGGTTCTGATACTCACGGCTGATTCTGCGTTTAGCCACTTTGGCTGGAATAATCTTATCACCACCAAGATGAAAGTAGAACCGCTCCAAAATCAATGCTACATTCGGGGAGATACTTTCGATAGCTTTATCAATAAGGCTATCGGCTGTCTTTCTTCTTATGAAGCATACCTCCGGGACACACAGAAACTGTGTCTTTGGAGAAAGACGCAAAAAAACATCAAAATCGCTGCTTGTTTCCAAGGCTTCATCAAAGAAGATACCTTTTAGTACAAATTTGCGGAAGAATGTTGCTGAAGGTAGAATACAGGGTGATATGTCGAAAAAACTCTTAGTTAAATAGCCTGACAGACAACGAACTCTGCTAAAACCTTGAGCTTCCCTGCCATCGGGATATACATCTTTGAACTGGGAATAAGCCATCCCATAGTCGGGGGTTTTTTCTAACTTGTCCAGCATTGTTTCTAAATGCTCCTCTGGCCACAGGTCATCGCTATCCAGAAAAGCAACATATTCGCCTACCGCATTAACCAGGCCTACATTGCGTGCACTTGAAACTCCACCGTTGCTCTTATAAAAGTACTTAATTCTGGTATCCGATATGCGTTCAATGACAGACCGGGTATCATCAGTAGAACCATCATCTATAACAAGTATCTCAAAATCAGTGAAGGTTTGTCGCTGCGCGCTCTCAATGGCCTCTCTGAGTAAATTGCTACGGTTGTAAGTTGGCAAAATTATACTGACTGCCGGCATGGCAACCTTCTAAACCAAAACAATCATATTCAATTAAGCAAAACAAACTCACATTATGGCCGAGTATTTTAACCGAATTTCGCCACAAAAGCACTATTAGTCTTAACAAACAGGGGCAAAATTTCATAACGGTCTTAATTTTGTTTGTTAATTTTTTCGCTTTTCACGGCCTCTAATATCAAAGTTTCAAATTTAGCCATCTCCTCGTTATCCACTGCTTTGCCATGGGATTCTATTGCTCTCAGGTGCTCATCGTTACTTTCTCCATAAGAAAACGGCACAATATTTTTGAATCCTGCTTTTTCAAGAGAACTATTAAGGGTTTTTATATCGTAGATAAACTTGTGCCCATGGTTATAAAATATGCTGTTAATTACAAATGTGGCACTATAGATTTTGTGTTTTGCTAACTTTGATAGAAATTTTCCGGTATTCCACTTTACAAATCGTTGGTTCATGCCGTTTTTATCTTTATTGAATAGGCCCACAAAAGTTTCGAGGTCAGGGGTAGCCAGCCTGATTTTTCCTCCCGGTTTCAAAACTCTCCAGCATTCATAAAGCATACGCCCGCCTTGTTTGTAAGTAAGATGCTCAATAAGATGCTCGCCAAAAATGTAATCGAACGTATTATCTTCAAACGGGAAAGGTTTTGTAACATCAAGATAAATAACTTTTCTATCTTTAGAAGCAATATCAGTATTAAGCCACCCGGTCAAATAATTCATGCCTGCTGCTAAATGCAGTTTTTTCAACTGATTACTCTTCAGATACGAGTTAACAGCTATAGGTGTAATAAGATACCTTTTTATTTTCTTTCGAACAAATTTTTTTAACATTTTTAGCTTAATATGCTTTTCTCCGATTACTCAATTAGTCAAGGTAATGTAATTATTATTCTTATACTGGAAATTAGGCACAGCTTTTCTATTGCACAGAACGGTACTCGGTATTTCAAGAGCTGCCGAGAGGGAGGCCGCACCTGAATACAAAAGATATCTTTTCCCTGCAGAAAACAAAACATCCACAAGCTCCTTTATTGTGAAGATGTTATAACAATCCGGATTGAATGTCCTTTTTATAAGCTCCTCAAGAGGATTCTTACTATTTGAGTGTCGGTGAGCAATTAAAATAAACTCACCAACATTGTCTTTAAGATAGTTGATAAAACTATTATGAAAACCCTTTTCATAATAGCCGTTGGCTTTTCCGGAGGGACCGAAAGAAGGGTCAATAATGTTCTTTTCTTGTAACTGCCTTATGATGCGTGGTTTACAGTACACTCTCGGACATCCGTTGCCCTGTATACTAAATAGATTTTGAAGATATTCATCCAATGTTGGAAAGTTGCACTTAAGAGTATGATGAATGAACCAACCATTATCGCTGGTAAATTCGACGCATGGA
>CAZZHL010000067.1:0-9557 GCA_964653945.1 uncultured Pirellulales bacterium | reverse complement strand
TAATCTACGCGTGCCCTATGCGCCTGTTCAAACTTGTCGGGCTGCCGCATACTTCGTGCATAACATGAGCATGGCTGTTGGTCTTCATCCGGCTTATAGGTTGCCTGCAAAAAGCAGCAAATGAATCTACCTAAAATTTCCGGCTCTAACAAAAAAGCATCATGGCCGTACGGTGAGGCGATATCGCAGTAACTAACGTCCTTGTTCACAGCAGCAAGGGCATCCACCATTGCCTTGGATTGCGCGGGCGTAAAGAGCCAGTCACTTGCGAAACTAATCACGAGGAACCTGCATTTGGCATTTGCAAAGGCATCATTAAGAGAGCCGTAGTCTTTTATCAGGTCAAAATAGTCCGCTGCTTTTGTTATGTAGAGATAACTGTTGGCGTCAAATCTTTCGACGAACCTTTGGCCCTGATGGTCGAGGTATGTCTCAACGGCAAACTCGGAGTTGAAATCGTAGCTATAGCTTCCGGCCTTCGCAGCCGCTTCGGCGGAGTAGGCTTCGGCACTTCGCAACTGCCGGCCGAATTTCCTGCGCATACCCTGCTCTGACAGATAAGTTATGTGCCCAATCATCCGAGCGATGCTTAGGCCCCTATCCGGCCTTTTTTCATCACTATATTGTCCGTCGGCAAAGTTCGGGTCCGCCAGTATCGCATTTCGGCCTACCGTGTCGAAAGCAATCGACTGGGCTCCAAGATGCGTGGTAGCGGCGATTGGTATCGCGGCTTTAACAAAATCGGGATACTGAATCGCCCACTGCAAAACCTGCATGCCGCCAATCGAGCCGCCAATAACTGCCAAAAGCTGCTTTATCCCGAGCTTGTCCAGCAGTAACTTCTGGACTTTAACCATATCGGCAATAGTTATAATCGGGAAATCCAGGCCATACGGCTTACCTGTAGCGGGATTAGTCGAACCCGGCCCTGTGGTTCCGCTGCAGCCGCCTAAAAAGTTCGAGCAAATAACAAAGTATTTGTTCGTGTCGATACCCTTGCCCGGCCCAACCATAGCGTCCCACCAACCCGGTTTTTTATCATCAGGACTATTCAGGCCGGCGACGTGAGCATTGCCGCTGAGAGCGTGACAAATCAAAATAACATTATCAGAAGCTTCGTTGAGCTTACCGTACGTCTCATAGGCCACGTCAACAGGAGCCAATCTCTTACCACAGGCCAGCTCTAACGGCGCATCCTGTTCGATGACTCGTATAATCTGAGTCTGCACAACACCAACCCCGTTAGAAATCTCACCTTTTTTGCCGGCAGATTCCGGCCCTGTAGAATTTCTAACGGGGCCAACCGAATTTTCTTTAATCTCCGCCATTGCTCCCTTGTAGAATTTCTAACGGGGTAAAACCTCAATCATCCTATCGAGTGATTTTTTTGCTTTTGTTCTTATATCTTCCGGAACTGTAACTTTGTACTGCATAGACTGCAGAGAGCCGATGACCTTGTCCAGGGTGATAAGCTTCATATTAGGACAAACGGCCTTTTTGGTGGCTGGGATAAATTCAGCATCGGGTTTTAGTTTTTTCAAAGCGTGAATTATTCCCACTTCAGTGGCGACCACGTAATATTTAGCCGTTGCTTTGGCGACAAATTTGAGCATCTGGCCGGTACTGAGAATCTGGTCGCAAAGCTCCTTGACCGGCTCGGTGCATTCCGGATGAGCCATTACGATAGCATCGGGATACTTATCTTTTGCGTTTTTGATGTCATCTTCGGTAATCGCAACGTGCACGTGGCAATAGCCGGGCCAAATGATGAGATTTCTGCCGGTTTTTTCAGCTGCGAATTTACCGAGATGCCGGTCTGGGACGAAAATAATCGGCTTATCGGCGGGCAAAGAGCCGACCAGTTCGACGGCGTTGGCGCTTGTACAGCAATAGTCACTTTCGGCTTTGACTTCAGCAGGGCTATTGACATAACAGACGACCAGCGCATCAGGGTGTTTCTGCTTTAATTCCTGCAATTGCTGTGCGTTAATCATATCAGCAAGCGGGCAGCCGGCGAATTGGTCGGGTAAAAGCACGGTCTTCTCAGGAGAGAGAATAGCGGCGGTTTCCGCCATAAATCTCACGCCGCAAAAAACAATCACATCAGCATCGGTTTCCGCCGCCTTGATACTCAGGCCCAGAGAATCACCAGTGAAGTCGGCCAGGTCCTGAATTTCGGCCAGTTGATAGTTGTGGGCGAGGATTACAGCCCTGCGTTCATCCTTAAGTTGTTTGATTTTTTTAAGTAGTTTTTCGTCCAAGGTAAATCTCACATATATTGCGTCGTCCCTTCGGCAAGCTCAGGGCAGGCTTACCGGCGACGGCTAAACGACCCCCAGGATAAACCCTTCGACTACGCTCAGGGCAAGCCTGGGGGGCTAAACGTTTTTGTGTTTTGTATAAACCAAATCCGGATTTGGCGTTGTAACGGTAACGCCAGCCGGTACCGATTCCTTAATCCAGACGTTACCGCCAATTACAGCACCTTTGCCAATAGTTATGTCACCCAGTAAGGTTGCTTCGGCGTAGATTGTTACGTTGTCCTCTATCGTTGGGTGTCGTTTGCCGCCTTTTATTATCCTTCCGCGTTCATCTTTCGGGAAACTCATGGCGCCGAGGGTGGTGCCCTGATAAAGTTTCACATTATTACCAATAATGGTGGTTTCACCTATTACGACACCGGTGCCATGGTCGATAAAAAAGTTTTTACCTATCCTTGCGCCTGAGTGAATATCAATTCCGGTTTTTGCGTGTGCACACTCGGTCATTATCCTTGAGATTAACGGCACGTCTTTTAGATACAATTCGTGGGCGATTCGATATGTAGCAATGGCAATGATGCAGGGATAACTTATCACAATTTCCTCGTATGATTTTGCTGCTGGGTCGCCGTCGAAGGCGGCACCTACATCTCCCTTTAGCATCTCTCTAATCTTAGGAAGCTGAGCCAATAAATGCTGGGTAGTTTCTTCAGCCATTTTTCTGCAGTCACCTGTGTCACACTTCTCCATTCTGCAGCGATACTTGTAGGCCCGCTCTATTTGCTCAGAAAGCTCTGTGTAGATATGGTACAGGATATCAATAATAACGTAATTAATGTTCGATTTTGTAACCGTTCTTTTGCCAGTGTAGCCGGGGAAGAGGATTTCAGTGAGTAAATCAAGGATGTTCAGAATTTTATCGCGGACAGGCAGGTTAGTGACATCGATAAAATTTATGCCGGTATCACCTTCATAAGTCTGAGCAATTTCGCTGACCAGTTTTTCAATCGCCTGGTTGGTAATCTTTTTTTCGGGCATTGTCAAACCTCCCTGGAAAAAATCTATAATCAATCAAACATTTCAGTAGAGATGTATCTTTCCCCCGTATCGGGCAGAATAGTAACAATTATTTTTCCCTGGTTTTCGGGCCGGTGCGAGACCTGTACCGCTGCTGCCATCGCAGCACCAGAGCTTATGCCTGCCAGTATTGCCTCTTTGGTAGCTAATTGTCGGGCTGTTTCCAAAGCATCTTCATTGGGGACCTGGATAATCTCATCTATTATGTCAATATTCAACACTTTCGGCACAAAGCCGGCGCCGATACCTTGTATCTTATGTGGTCCCGGCTTACCGCCGGAAAGTACGGGAGAATCTTTCGGCTCAACGGCTATTACCTTAAGGTCTTTATTGCGTTGTTTTAACACCTCACCGCAGCCGGTTATCGTACCGCCGGTCCCCACACCTGCAACAAAGATGTCCAGCTTGCCATCGGTGTCCGACCAAATCTCTTCCGCTGTAGTCTCTCTGTGAATTTGCGGATTTGCAGGATTATTAAACTGCTGAGGCATAAAGGCGTTTGGATTCTCTGCTACGAGCTGTTCGGCCCTGGTTATCGCCCCGGACATACCAAGCTCAGGCGGCGTCAGCACAATCTCCGCACCAAACAGTTTTAACAGTTTCCTCCTCTCGATGCTCATTGATTCCGGCATAGTCAGCATTAATCGGTATCCCCTCGCAGCACAAACAAAGGCAAGACCAATGCCGGTATTGCCGCTTGTCGGCTCGATAATGACAGTATCCGGCTTTATCAAGCCTTTTTCTTCAGCCGCCTGTATCATTGATAAAGCAATTCTGTCTTTGATACTGCCGCAGGGATTATATGATTCGAGCTTTGCAAGAATAGTGGCTTTATCTGAGCCAAGTTTATTGATACGCACCAATGGCGTAAAACCAACTGCATTAGTAATGTCATCAAATATTGCACTCATAATTTGACCTTTGGTCAAAACCTGCGGTAAAACCGCAGGCTAAATACTTTGCGTCGCCGTTCCAGCGACGACTAAACAACCCCCAGTAAAACTGGGGGCTAAATATATTTCTATATTTGATAATCCAAGCGTCGATCATCTTTTGCCTTATCAAGCAAATCCTGGAGTGTTACAGACTGCAGGACATTTCTAATAGCCCTATGTACCTGCTCCCAGAGCTGTTTTGCTATACAATCATAAGAACGAGGGCAGTAATTTTCATCTTCGATACATTCGACGGCGGCCGCATGTCCTTCCAGGCAATCGAAAACATCGCTCAGTTTAATTTGATTTGGAGCTTTGGCAAGCATATATCCGCCTCTTGGGCCTCTAATAGTTCTAATAAAATCGCCGGATTTAAGTATAGCCATTATTTGCTCAAGATACTTTATGGATATATCCTGGTGGCTGGCAATGGTTCCGAGCTTCAAAGGGCCCTTTTGATAGTTTTCAGCCAACTGTAAAACCGCCCTGATTCCATATCTGGTTCGAGTCGAAATTTTCATAATTCAATTCCTATATTTCCTATTACAATAGTAGCCTATTATACGGATATGTCAACTATTTGGTGCGAAAAATTTGAAAAATAATCAAATAATCGGCATAAATTGCAAAAAATCAGCGTTTTATAGGGCTGATAATTAACAATTAAACCCCTAATCCGGAAAATATAAGTTAATGTTTACTCTAAGAAGTAATTGGCTTGACTGTTTAACTAAATACCTCTAAAATAGATAAGTGCGAATAGTATCAATTTCAAAAGGGGTGCTACGGATGGCCAAAGGTCCCGCGAAAAAAGTCGTTTTTATATCCACTTTTCCGCCAAGAAGGTGCGGAATTGCGACTTTTACATCGGACCTTATCGAAAATACCGTGTCGGCTGCCAAGGGCGAGCTTGAACCGCTGGTAGTGGCAATGCGGTCGGATAACGACCTGAAATATGCTGAGCCGGTCAAGTTCGAAATCCGCCAAGACGTCAAACGCGATTATATTTGCGCTGCCGATTATATCAACTTCAGCCACGTTGACCTGGTTTGTGTTCAGCACGAGTTTGGTTTGTTCGGCGGTGATGCCGGTGCCTATTTGAGCCTGCTGCTGAACAGATTAAAGGCGCCGGTAATAACAACGCTACATACGGTCCTCGATGACCCGAATCCCGATTACCACAAGTCATTAGTAGATGTCTGCAATGCCTCTTACAAAGTAATCACTATGAACGAGCGCGGCGTTAGTATGCTGCGGGACATTTACGGCATACATGGTAAAAAAGTGGAACTGATTGCCCATGGCATACCAGATTTACCGTTCGTTGACAGTAATTACTACAAACATAAATTCGGGATGGAAGGTAGAAAAACAATTCTGACATTCGGCCTTCTTAATAAAAACAAAGGTGTAGGGGTCATGCTCAAAGCGATGCCGGCTATAATCGAGGCGAACCCAACCGTTCTATATATAGTTCTCGGTATGACCCATCCAACAGTATTGAAGCGTGACGGAGAATCGTACAGGTTCAAGCTTCAACATATAGTAAAAGATTTAGGTCTTCAGGAACATGTGATTTTCCACAACAGGTTCGTAAAAGAAAAAGAACTGCATAATTTTTTATGTGCGGCCGACATCTATGTTACTCCATATCTAAACAGGGAACAACTGACCAGCGGCACATTATCCTTTGCCGTAGGCACAGGTAAAGCGGTAGTTTCTACGCCCTACTGGGCGGCTGAGGAGCTGCTTGCAGACGGCAGGGGAAAGCTGGTACCATTCGGTGATTCCAAACAAATAGCTGAAGCTATAGTGGAAATTCTGCAGAACGATTCACTGTATTATTCGCTTCGTAGAAAGGCATATGAATATGGCAGAGCCAGGACGTGGCCAAGAATCGGCCAGGCATACTGGAAACTGTTTAATACGAAACAATTACAAACGCTTACTACAACCAAAGCTACAAAAGCGGTGCCCAAGACGATATCGAGCATAGAAGTGCCTGAGCCGTCATTAGCCCATCTGAGAAAGCTGACTGATGATACCGGCTTATTTCAGCATGCCACATTTACCATACCAAATCGCAAACACGGCTACACAACAGACGATAATGCCAGAGCTGTAATCGCGATGACGAAGTATTACACACAGTATCCTGAGCCGGAGGCGCTGCATCTTCTCGATATTTATCTTTCTTTCGTTATGCATGCACAAAATAGTGATGGTACATTTAGGAACTTTATGAATTACGACAGAAGCTGGCAGGACAAAGAACCGGAAAGCAGCTGTCTTGGCAGAGCCCTGTGGGCGTTCGGGACAATTATAGCCAAAGCACCAACAGATGGGTATTTATCAGTAATCAAAGACGACTTCGATAATTCGGTTAAATACGTACCGAAGCTTTATCCGAGAGGTATGGCATATTCCATACTCGGTATGGCTGAATATTTAAGACAGTTTCCCGGCGCCAGTGAAATCAAACGCCAAATGGAGATAGCGGCAGACGACCTTGTAAAACAATACGAAGAAAACAGTCAGCCGGATTGGAATTGGTTTGAGGATATCCTGACCTACGAAAATGCCGTTTTGCCACATGCACTTTTTGTTGCTGCTGTGGAATTTGAAAATAAAAAATATCTTGAAGTGGCAGAAAAAACCTGTGAATTTTTGCTGACAAATACCTTCAACGGAGAGCATTTCAGCTTTATCGGGTGTAATGGTTGGTATGAGAGGGGCAAAACAAAAGCGCGATTCGACCAACAACCTATAGAGGCAGTAAGCACGGTTATGATGCTAAGAGCGGCTTATGATGCCACTACAAACAGCAAATTTCTGACGCTTCAAAGAAAGGCCTTTGACTGGTTTCTCGGGAAAAACGATTTGCATATCCCCCTATACGATTTCAGAACCAAGGGATGCTGCGATGGTCTTATGAGCGGCGGGCTTAACGCCAATCAGGGAGCAGAGAGTATGTTAAGCTTCCTGCTGAGCTTATTGGCTATAGTAGAAAGCTATACACTAATTGACAAGTTCGAGGGCAATCAACAGGTGCAACTTACAGGGCAAACGACCCAGGAACAAGTACCAATAAAAACAATATCAACTGAGACTAAGACCAAGAAAAACCAGGTTGAGGAATTAGCTTAACAAATCAGCTTGAATGAAAGTCGCAAGCTTTAATGTCAACTCCTTACGCGCACGCTTAGCTATAGTGCTTGCGTGGCTCGAAAAACATCAGCCGGATGTGCTTGCGGTTCAGGAAACCAAGGTTCAGGATGTCGATTTTCCCGTCGATGCGTTTAGCGACAGCGGCTATCAGTATGTCTTCAAAGGCCAAAAAAGCTATAACGGCGTTGCAATTTTCAGCAGAAGTGAAATTAAAAACGTAAAATTTGGCTTCGATGATGAACCCAAAGACGAGCCACGGCTGATTAAAGCAAAAGTTAATGGCATCACCATCGTCGATACATATATCCCGCAGGGTTATCTGCCTGAATCTAAAAAGTTCGAATACAAGCTGAACTGGTTTGAGCGGTTACTTAAATTTTTCGATACGAATTTTAAATCCACTGAGCCGGTTCTGTGGGTAGGCGATTTTAATATCGCGCCGGAAGCGATAGATGTATATGACCCTGTAAATCTGTTGGGGCATGTCTGTTTTCATCCGGAGGTTCATAAAAGATTAAAAAGTATTATGCAGTGGGGATTTGTGGATGTGTTCAGGATGCACTGCAAAGGGGCAGGGCAATATACGTTCTGGGACTACCGGTTGAGAAATACATTCAAGCGCAACCTCGGCTGGCGATTGGACCATATTATGGCCACAAAGCCTCTGGCAAAAAAGTGCACCGCATGTTATATAGATAAAGAACCGCGGACCAAAGAAAAACCCAGCGACCACACGCCGATTGTTGCGGAGTTCGACTTGTGAGTAAAGGAGGCAGAATACCCTTCGATAAGCTCAGGGCAGGCAGGAAGCAGAAGACCCTCCGACTCCCTCTGGGCTATGGAGGGCGGGCGGACGAGAGATGATGGACGTTATAGAAGATTCGGATTTTTGTGTGTTACATCATCGTCTTATGATGCTGTGATATTAGTCTATCATTCCCGCACAATATGGGTCGCATGACGGAATCCGGTTTCAAGACAGAAGCGTCTTAAAAACATTGAAGGTGAGACAAGGAGAGTGACCAAGCTACTTGAAGTTTTCTCCAGAGCTTTGTTTGCCATAAGTCTTTTGTGATTCCATAAATTTTATAACTATATCTAAAATCGAAAGCTGTCCAAGCAACCAACATATTGAGCGTGACACCTCTTCTGCACATCTTTCATCTGTTCTGAGGTCTATGCTGCTATGGTCTATCTTCTCGTGTTCTTTTGCTCGATAAATTAAGAAATTACGAATTAGCTTTTCTCTTTTCTCAGTTCTCCACTTATGAGCAATCTCGTTTCTCAAGCGATTCAAGCATTCTATGTTATCCCATATAGAATCATCAGGCATAGGGTGCTTTACAAAACAACGAGCAAGCTTTACTTTATTAAAAAAAGAGAGCTTTGCATCGTCCAAAAATTCAGGCTTATAGCAATAACTTTCAATTAGAGATGTTAGAAACCGCTCAACAAGCAAATGACCTTTGAGGATCAAAAGATCAACGTCTCGTGTGGTATTTTTGAATACCTCAAACTCTTTTTCATGTTCTTGGGCGATTGCTTTAACGTCAAACTTCATTATTTATTTTGCTCTCCTATGGATTATATGGTTCCGCATAAGATGTATTTTGTTGCTATATCAGCGGACATCCTACCCTGTCCGCTGGGACAGGTCAAATGGAATCTTGTCGGGGTTTTTTGGTAGCAAAAATGCTTCGACTGATTGTCAATACTGGCAGATTTTTAATCTCTCGACTTACTCAAATTTATCAATTCTGCCCGGTTGCTTTTTATTAACGCTAATTTCTTGGATTTGCCCCAGCGTTTGATTTGCAGTTCTCGGTTCTTAGCTTCTGATTTATCTTTGAATACCTCCGTATATAAAATTTTCCTGGGCCTATTATAACTTGTATAATGACCACCATTGCCTGCTTGATGGTCTTTGAACCGTCGTTCTATGTTATTTGTTACTCCTGTGTACAGGGCTTTATTTCGGCACTGTAAAATATATACATACCACATCTTTATCCCTCGACGCGCTCACTTCGTTCGCTTGCTCGGGATGGTTCGACGCAACAGATGGTGAGCAAGGCAGATGGCTAAAAAGCCATCTGCCGCGTCGAACCACTGGGGA
>CAZZHL010000066.1:1779-9620 GCA_964653945.1 uncultured Pirellulales bacterium | reverse complement strand
TACCGCGTACAATGGTTATTTTGGATTGTAATATGGCTTTTTACAGGCACCCTTTGGGCCGAGGATGGGTATCGATTATGGCTTCGTTACGACAAGATTTCACAACCTAAACTTCTTTCACATTATAAAGAACATGTATCAGAAGTTGTAATCCAGCAATCCTGCCCAACATTTAAAGCTGCTCGGGAGGAGCTGCAGAAAGGGCTGCGCGGGCTGCTGGGAAAGAAAATTCCAGTAAACTCACAGGTTTCGAAAGACAGAGCTATCGTGGTCGGCACCCCTGGCAAATCCCCTGTTGTGCAAAAATTGGTCGATGCTTCGGAACTGGAATCGGTCGGGGCAGAAGGCTATATTATTCGCTCACTGTCCTGGGACAATCGGCCGGTCATCGTTATTGCGGCCAATCAGCCGAAGGGTGTTTTATATGGAGCGTTTCATTTCTTGCGGCTTATTCAAACCCACCAACCTCTTGACAATTTGTCCATCCTCCAAAAGCCACGGATTCAGAAGCGACTGTTAAACCATTGGGATAACTTAAACGGAAGTGTCGAACGGGGCTACGCCGGTAAATCGATATGGAACTGGAAGAAACTGCCGAAAAAAGTTGACCCGCGGTATAAAGACTATGCACGCGCGAATGCGTCCATTGGTATTAATGGCACGGTCCTGAACAATGTAAACAGTCAGGCAGCGATTCTAACCAAAGACTATATCGAGAAAGCAGCCGTCATTGCGAACGTTTTAAGGCCTTACGGCATCCAGGTCTATTTCAGTATAAAATTCACATCACCCATGGAAATCGGCGGTCTGTCAACCGCTGACCCGCTGAATCAATCCGTGCGTCAATGGTGGAAAGAAAAAGTGAAGGAAATTTATCAGGAGATTGCGGATTTCGGAGGATTTCTGGTCAAAGCCTATTCGGAGGGCCAGCCGGGTCCACAGATTTACGGCCGAACTCATGCGGATGGCGCCAATATGCTGGCGGAGGCACTATCCCCCTACGGAGGCATCGTGATGTGGCGCTCATTTGTTTATGACCTTTCGATTGACTCAGACCGTACTAAATGCGGTTACCTTGAGTTTGTTCCGCTGGACGGCAAGTTCGCATCAAATGTTCTTGTGCAGGCCAAAAACGGACCGGTGGATTTCCAGCCCCGCGAGCCGTTTAATCCCCTATTCGGAGCTGTGCCGAAAACACCGCTAATGATGGAGCTCCAGATAACACAGGAATATACCGGCCAGGGTAAACATCTGGTTTATCTGGCCCCGCAATGGAAAGAAGTGCTGGATTCGGATACTTATGCAAAGGGGCCCGGCACGCTTGTCGCCGATATTGTGGATGGTTCTGCCCTTCGACAAGCTCAGGGCGGTGAGCAACGTCGAACCGCTGAAAATCATAACATCAGCGGAATCGCAGGAGTTTCGGGAATTGGTACTGACCGTAACTGGATGGGGCATCATTTTTCCCAGGCAAACTGGTACGCATTCGGACGACTTGCCTGGGACCCGACCTTGTCCTCCGAGCAGATTGCTGAAGAGTGGATTAGAATGACCTGGTCCAACGAGTCTGAGATAATAGATGTGATTAAAAAAATGATGGTTGGCTCTTGGGAGGCCTGTGTGGACTATATGACGCCGCTGGGACTTCATCATCTTATGGCGGCCGGTCACCATTATGGACCGGGGCCGGACTATGTCAATCGCGGCAGGGCAGACTGGAGCTCGACTTATTATCACAAGGCGGACTCTGGAGGAATTGGATTCGACCGAAGTTCAAAAGGCAGCAACGGCGTAAGCCAGTACGCTCCGCCCCTGCGGGAATTGTGGGATTCGCCGGACACGTGCCCGGAAAAATATCTGCTGTGGTTTCATCATCGGCCCTGGACGCATCGTCTGTCATCCGGTAAAACGCTCTGGGAAGCGTTGCAGTTTCATTACAATAGAGGTGTCGAGTACGTTTGTTCTATGCAACAAGACTGGGATTCGCTGGAGAAGAAAATTGACCGGAAGCGGTTCGACCAAGTCAAAACAAGGCTGGCCATGCAACATCAGAATGCTCAACAATGGCGAGATACCTGCCTAAAATACTTCGGCCGATTTGCAGACCCTAACGAGAGTGAAAAAGGATTAAATGACGATTAAAAAGAGCATATTATTGAAAACAATTGTTATACTTGCCATAGTCGCGTTTTGTTTGTTTGCTATGCTTTTTTTTAGTCAAAAGGCAGGTAAAGTAAAAACGATTCGTATTTCACACAGTCTCGATGCCTCCCACCCCATTCATAAATCGCTGGAATATTTTGCTAAAACAGTGGAGCAAGAATCCGAGAACAGACTTAAGGTATTGGTTTATCCCAGCAGCCAGCTGGGTTCTGACAGGGAAACCGTTGAATTGATGCAGATGGGAATTATTTCGATGGGTATTTGTTCGGCCGGTCCTTTGGAAAGTTTTGTGCCGGAGATGAAGATATTCGGGGTTCCATATTTATTCAGAGATAAAGAACATATGTATAAGGTTCTTGACGGCCAAATTGGGGAAAGGTTACTTTCGGCAGGTGAAAAATTTGGTCTTAAAGGCCTTTGTTTTCTTGACGCAGGAGCAAGAAGCTTCTATACGTGCCATAAAATGGTAAATACGCCTGAAGACCTTAAGGGCATGAAAATTCGAGTGATGAAGACGAATATGTGCATCAAGACAATTGAGGCAATGAATGCCTCCCCGACACCAATTAATTTCGGTGAACTTTACACCGCTCTTCAGCAGGGTGTCGTTGACGGTGCTGAAAACAATCCACCCAGTTTTTATACCTCAAGGCATTATGAAGTCTGCAAGTATTATAGTTTGGACGAACATTTAAGAATTCCTGATGTTTTGCTCATCAGCAAAATAATTTGGGATGGTCTTTCGAGTGAAAATAAGCAAGTATTATTAAAAGCTTCGAAATTGACAGTTGAGTACCAAAGAAAGGTTTGGTCTGAATTTGAAGTTTATGCCCTTGAGGAAGTGAAAAAGGCCGGCGTGGAGGTAGTTTATCCGGCGAAAAAAGATTTTATCGCTTTAGTCAAACCTCTCTGGCAGGAGTTTGATGGTACTGAAATGGGAAAAATGATAGAGAAAATTCAGGCGATTAACTAAACTAACAGACAGATAAAAAAATCGTAAGATGAAAACATTAGATAAAATAGTGCGTTATTCGGCAGGATTAATCATGGGGCTGCTGGTGGTGGACGTTGTCTGGCAGGTATTAAGTAGATACGTCTTTAAAGCACCGAGTTCCTGGACTGAAGAATCGGCTGAATTCCTTATGATATGGTTGGGATTTTTAGGAGCATGTGTTGCTCTTCAGGCAAAGGCCCATCCGAAAATAGATTATGTTACGAATAAGCTTTCCCCGGAAAACCAGCTTATCGTGAGAGTATTTGCATATTCCATCGTGCTTCTATTTTCCATTTCTGTGCTTTTGTATGGCGGCTGCCAATTGGTTTACAATACGTTTATAACCAATCAGACGTCACCTGCATTGATGATTAAAATGGGATACGTGTACCTGGCTATCCCGGTTACAGGTGTGATTATGGTTATTTACAGCATCAGCGATATTTTCGTTTTAATAAAGAATGGCGGAAAAAACTGATGGATTATTCGCTTTGGGTCATGTTAATAACCTTTTTTGTCCTTTTATCGCTGGAAGTGCCTATTGCTTTTTGTCTCGGGATTTCTTCGCTTGCAGCTTTGAGCACGATAGGAGATATCCCGGCATTTCTGGTCGTTTCACAGCGTATGCTCAATGGAATGAATAGTTTTACCCTGCTCGCAATACCCTTTTTTATATTAGCCGGCCTTTTTATGGGAAGAGGCGGTATCGCCAAGAAGCTTATTGATTTTGCGAATGTTCTTGTGGGTAAGCTGACCGGCGGATTAGGTTTTGTGAACATTTTAACATGCATGCTTTTCGGTTCAATCTCCGGATCTGCAGGAGCCGCGGTATCTTCCGTCGGGGGATTTATGATTCCGCTGATGAATAAGTATGGCTACAACAGAGAATTTAATACCTCTATAACTGTCACTGCTGCGACCACCGGTTTGCTTATCCCGCCAAGCAATGCCATGATTATATATTCTCTGGCCACGGGCGGTACTGTGTCCATTGCTACTATTTTTGTGGCAGGTATCATACCGGGCATTCTGGTGGGCCTCGCATTAATGGCAACGGCGGGAATTATAGCTGCAAGAAAAAATTACGGCAGAGAAGCGGGACAAAGTACAAAAATAAGTGATGCTCCGGCGGCATTTATAAAAGCCCTACCTGCAATATTTCTTATCGTCATAATTATGGGAGGTATCCTTTCGGGCGTCTTTACGCCCACCGAAGCATCAGCAATCGCCGTCGTCTATGCTTTTGCATTATCCGTTTTCTTCTATAGAGAAGTGAAACTAAATGAAGTACCTTCGATTCTTATCGATTGTGCGAAAATAACGGCTGTGGTTCTTTTTTTGATTGGAACCTCCATGTCAACAAGCTGGATTCTCGCATACAACAATATCCCGGAAAAAATAATGGCGGCCATGTCAGCCTTTTCATCAAATAAATATGTCATATTACTGCTCATCAATCTTATTTTGTTAATTGTAGGGATGTTCATGGACATGACACCTGCCATCTTGATTTTTACACCTATTTTTCTGCCGGTCGTTATGAAATTAGGTGTGCATCCAATCCATTTTGGAATCATTATGCTTATGAACTTGTGTATAGGTTTATGTACTCCACCAGTAGGTACGGTCCTGTTTATCGGTTGCGGGATAGGCGATACAACGGTGGTAAAAGTAACGAAACATTTGCTGCCTTTCTTTGTATCAATGGTTCTTGCACTTTTGATTTGTACATATATGGAATGGTTTAGTCTCTGGCTTCCTTTATTGGATTGTTGAAATAATCAGGTATATACAGGACACAGTAAATAAATGAATCAAAAGCAATGGGAAACAATTATTGATGTTATTGAAGGTAAAAAGCTGGCTCTGATTCCTGCTGGTTTTATTATTGACAGCCCCTGGCTTCCGGGATGGTTTGGCTGTTCTACGCTGGATTATTATACGTCTGATGAAATTTGGTTTGAGGCGAACAAGAAAGCGATTGAAACTTTTCCCGAGGCGATTTTTCTGCCCGGCTTCTGGGCCGAATACGGCATGTGCACAGAACCAAGTGCATTTGGTGCAAAATGCCAATGGCATGAGAATGTTTTTCCTCACGCCTTAAAAATAACAGGTGATATCGTCGAAATATCCAACATTGAAAAACCGAATGTAAAAACAGACGGCTTACTGCCATTTGTGATAAACCGGTTAAAAAATATGCAGCCAAGAATTAACGCTCTGGGACATGAAATTAAATTTGCAGTGGCAAGAGGCCCATTGAATATCGCTTCTTTTCTGATGGGCGTAACAGAATTGATGATGGCCCTGGTTACTCATCAAGATGAGTGTCATAAGTTGATGAGTAAGGTAACGGATTTTCTTGTCGACTGGATTGGTTATCAAAAAGAGGCGTTCCCTACCATTGAAGGGATATTGGTTCTTGATGATATTATTGGTTTCATAGGAGATGCGCACTGCAAGGAATATGTTGTTCCTTATTTCAAAAAGATATATCAGGCATTTGATTCAAAGGTCAATTTCTTACATAATGACGCTGCTGGCCTGGTAAGTGCACCTTATCTTCCCGAGATTGGCATTAACCTTTTTAATCCAGGTTTTGAACATGAAATAAATGAGCTTAAAAGACTCACGGAAAATAAAGTGGCAATCTTAGGGAATATTCCCCCGAGGGATGTCTTAGCTTCAAAAACTGCTGATGAGATTCGTGAATATGTCCGTCAAACTCTCCAGTCCTGTGATGATAAAAGCAAATTAATCTTATCTTGCGGCGGCGGAATGCCGCAAGGAGTGCCGACAGAAAACATCCGCTCCTTTATAATGGCCTGCCGAGAAACATCTGCTGTTTGACGCAAAAATCAAACATACATTAGTTGACTGCCATTTCGTATAATAATCACAAACCAATATATCGTAGTCAGTTGTCGCACTGCTATGGTTGTGTTGGTGCTAAGACATCTGTATCGTGCATGTAAGCGTTCTCTAAGTCGGCTTTAATTTCGCCAGGGATATTAGGGTCATCTAATCTTTCCGGTCCAAAAGCCCTTAGGTCAAAAGCTATTGGTGGTGATTGCATCATAACGGCCCATTCAAGCACCCATGCATCCGGCAAACCACCTCGCAATACATAAACAGTATCAAAATTGTCCGCGAACGGATTTATACCATCACCGAACTCATTGACATAGGGTAAAGTCGCCTCGTGAAGGGCTTCTGTTAATGATTCAGTGATTCTGGAACATGCCTCCAGCCAGTCAAAATCTGAACCAGTTTCAAACGTTCCTCCAAAAGCTACCGTGTCGTATGCATCAATAACTAACGCTCCATTATCAGCAATTATAACAGGTGAACCGACAGTCACATTTCCCCTGGTACTGGCTAAATAAACTGCCAAATCAAACGCCACACCTGGATCGCGGCCCAAAATTGGCACATCCAAGAAATTGATGGTGCTGCGGTCGTCATTATTTGGGTCGTATGTGCCGCCAGCATCAATCAAACCTACTGTGTTAACCAGAACCAGATTGCCATTATCATCTACTTGTATCCAGATAGTGCCATCTGGGGTTGTTGCAGTCGTAAGCTCTAAATTGCCCCCACCATCCTGGACGAACATTATATCGCCTGAGCCTGTGGTCAGCGAAGTTACTGTCACATCTGAAGCATGTGTGTTGTGAATATCTACATCACCGGTGGTGGCATCCGCACTTAATGTAGTTACAGCAGTCTCTATATCGCTGGCGCCTATACCCGTTGCAGCAACAAGCACTGCGCTTGCTCCGATTATATTAGAAGTTTCTGGTATCGCCGCTGTATTATCCGTAATCGCACCTGTATTATCCGAAAGACTTCCGCCAACACCATTATAGTCCGCCGTCACTATCACATCACCTGCTGTGCCGCCGCTGTCGCTGTCGGCATTGACCACGCTCAATAGAACGTTGCCGGGGGCACGAAGGGTTATATTGCCATCTGCTGACTGGATTATCGAGCCATCATTCATCACAAAGTCGCCCGCTGCCGTGCCGTTGGCCGGCGAATTATCGTTGAAATCGGTCCCCGCCATGCCAAGGATATTACCGGTTCCGGCTGCACTTATCGTTACAGTCGAATTCACGTCGATGGTATCGCCCGCATACAAATTGATGTTCCCGTTGCCGCCCGCGGCCGTTATATCCTCATCGATATCAAGGTCATCAGAAGCCGTACTGCCCTCGGCTGCAAGAGTAATATTACCGCCATCGTTGTTAACAACCGGGTCGTCCACCGATACCGTCAGAGGACTGGCCGCTCGTATCGTTATATGGTCATTGTCACTAGTATCCCCCAAACCATCC
The DNA here is from genome assembly GCA_964653945.1 of uncultured Pirellulales bacterium. Lineage (GTDB taxonomy): Bacteria > Planctomycetota > Phycisphaerae > Sedimentisphaerales > Anaerobacaceae > CAZBWE01. The sequence goes on along the minus strand of CAZZHL010000066.1, from coordinate 2,126 downwards.
GTTATAGTCACACCCAACAGACTATCGAAGGTCTCGATTGTCAAACCTCCGCTATTTTGAACATGGATATCGCCCAACTCGGTTACCGCAACGAGGGTATTGATAGATGTGTCTATGTCGTTGATGTCCGGCGCCTCACCATCGCCGATGCCGCTGCCGGCACGTAAAGCAACCTGGTCGCCCGTGATGTTATTTGCCTCACCCGTCAGATTATCGCTTATCGCGCCTGCGTTATCCAAAAGACCTCCGGCAATACCATCATAGTCCGCCGTCACTATCACATCACCTGCTATGCCGCCGCTGTCGCTGTCGGCATTGACCACGCTCAATAGAACGTTGCCGGGGGC
>CAZZHL010000066.1:0-1679 GCA_964653945.1 uncultured Pirellulales bacterium | reverse complement strand
TATCAAGGTCATCAGAAGCCGTACTGCCCTCGGCTGCAAGAGTAATATTACCGCCGTCATTATTGACCACCACGTTGTTCACCGTCAACGGACTGGCCGCTCGTATCGTTATATCACCACCGTTATCACCCCCTGCCGCATCGGTTATCGTCACGCCGGATAGTGAACCCACCATCCCAATAGTCAATGCGCCGCTATTCTCAATATGGATGTCGCCGGACTCGGTTACCGCGGCCAGGTTTGTGATAGCTGTGTCTATGTCCGTGGTGTTCGACGCCTCACCAGCGCCGATGCCGGTCGAAGCAGAAAGGGCTGCACTGGTGCCAGTTATATTGGCAACTTCTGGTGAAGCAGCATTAGCATCGGTCATATTACCTGTAGAATTGAGGGTTACAACTCCAGAACCGGCAGTTATTACACCGATTGGAAGGTTACCGATACTGTCTATAAGAATATCTGAATTATCACCAGCACCACCAAGGTAGGTATCGGCATTCAAAGCAGTAGTAGCTGTTACTTCAAGGACACGGCTACCTCCTGATGGTGTTCCAATTCCACCATTGGCTGCTTTTAAGGTAATCGTATCACCAACTACGTCAACAACCGGGGATGCTGAGTCGTCCGTATAATCTCTGATTGCTCCGGTGGCATCCAGAGTAACATCATTTGATGAGGTTATAGAAGTTCCCGTAGCAATAGGCACAATTAACTCGATATCCTTTGTAGTTCCGCTCGTTTTAAGAGTCAGGTCGTCATCAACATTAATAGGATTGTCTACACTAATAATACCGTCACTATTTTCTATATAGACGTTTTGTGCGCTACCACTATCTGTATTAATAGATATATTTGATGAGTAAAGAGCGCCGTCGGTTTCGTCAACATAGATATGCCCACCCACAGAGCCGGTTGTAAGAGTCAATGTTCCTCCAGCTCCCGATGTTTCAGCTGTCAGATCGACTTGTATTGGGTTGGAGGCATCAGCACCTATAGTACCAGTGGCGATACCGTCAACCTGTAATGTTATATTAAATGCATCTATCAGAGTAGCTGTTCCAGTGATATTGCCACCATCACCAGAATCACTGTATGCTGCGGTTAGTGTTACCGTTCCAGTCGCTAAATCAGAACGAATAGTATTGGAACCTGTATCGAGAAGTATATCGTCACCAGCTCGCAAGGTGATATTACCGCCGCTGGAGACTATATCTGCATCAACATCTATATGATCTGTTGCACTATTGTCGATTGTAGCTAAAGTAATACTACCGGCACTACTGATATCGTCATCTATGGTAAGAAGACTGGCGACTGTAACATTCATATTGCCTGCTGCTAAGTCCGCGCCGCGTCCGTCGCCACTCAGATCATCAATCGTTAATCCACCGCCGTGGTCATAAAGAACCACATCTCCACTCCCTGCCTTTTCTACATCAACACTTGTAACATTGACATCAAGTTGATTACTGGTACTGCCTATTGCTCCGGCTGCTTCAAGAATAAGATTCGTGACAGTAAGATTGGATACACCATTAGTATCGACATCTTGAATACCACCAGAATCCGCAATAAGATGAAGGTCACTAAAAGCGAATGGTCCTGTTATGTCATCAACGGTTATGCCTGAAATAGTAATGGTGCTACCACTTCCTTGTCCCAGTGGACCGGCAGTTTGGGCC